>NZ_JARGEE010000559.1:0-4982 GCF_033794485.1 Streptomyces sp. MB09-02B | reverse complement strand
CTTTGAGCGGGGGCGGGACTCGGTTTTTGGTGAGCGGGGGCGGCGATCCGTAGAATCCACCGTTCGATGGCGGACGCGGACGGCGGGCCGCGGTGATCAGGGAAACGGCAGCGCGATGACGGTGACAGAGGACGGCCCCGCGACCACGGACGAGGTCGTGTACGGCCCCGGCATCGACCCGGACCGGCTCGCCGTGTGCCTCAGTGTGCTGGAGGAGCTCGACAAGCTGGAGGTCGACCACCCGGACGCGATCGCGGTGCGCCGGGCGACCGCCGGCGTCTACCGCACGGTCAAGCAGCGCCGCCGCCAGGAACGCCGCGCCGCCAAGACCGCCCACGACAAGGCGGTCACCGAGGCCACGGCGACCGGCTCCGCCCAGCGCATCGACGACGAGACGGAGGGCATCCTGCCGTCGTCCGTCACGGAGGCGGGGAAGGTCGCGGGGATACTCCAGCGTCCGCGCTCCTGCTACACCTGCAAGACCCGCTACGTGGAAGTCGACTACTTCTACCACCAGCTCTGCCAGGACTGCGCCGCCCTGAACCGCGCCAAGCGCGACGCCCGCGCCGACCTCACCGGCAAGCGCGCGCTCCTCACCGGCGGTCGTGCCAAGATCGGCATGTACATCGCCCTGCGGCTGCTGCGCGACGGCGCGCAGACCACGATCACGACGCGCTTCCCCAAGGACGCCATCCGCCGCTTCAAGGCCATGGACGACTCTGCGGACTGGATGCACCGGCTCGAGGTCGTCGGCATCGACCTGCGCGACCCGGCGCAGGCCGTCGCCCTCGCCGACCAGATCGCCGAGGCCGGTCCCCTCGACATCCTCATCAACAACGCGACCCAGACCGTACGGCGCCTGCCCTCCGCCTACGCCGCCCTGGTGGACGGCGAGAGCGCCCCGCTGCCTGCCGGTGAGCTGCCCCCCTACCACGTCATCGGCGCCTTCAACTCCGGCGCCGTCGACGGCCTCGCCGCGCTGCCCGTCGGCACCAGCGGCCTCGACGCGCAGCAGGTCGCCGACCTCGCCCTCGTCGCGGGCAACGCCAGCGTCGCCCGGCACCTCGACGGCACCGCCATCGACGCGGGCGGTCTCGTCCCGGACGTCGTGGACACCAACACCTGGGTGCAGACCATCGAGCAGATCTCGCCGGTGGAACTGCTGGAGACCCAGCTGTGCAACTACACGGCGCCGTTCATCCTGATCAGCGCGCTCCGCCCGGCCATGGCCGACGCCGCCCGTAAGGCGACCAGTGGACGCGCGTACGTCGTGAACGTCTCCGCGATGGAGGGTGTCTTCGGCCGTGGCTACAAGGGCGCGGGGCACCCGAACACCAACGCCGCCAAGGCCGCGATGAACATGGTCACGCGGACCAGCGCACAGGAGATGTTCCAGACCGACGGCATCCTCATGACCTCGGTCGACACCGGCTGGATCACCGACGAGCGCCCCCACTTCGACAAGCTGCGCCTCGCAGACGAGGGCTTCCATGCCCCGCTCGACCTCGTCGACGGCGCGGCCCGCGTCTACGACCCCGTCGTCCGCGGCGAGCAGGGCGAGGACCTGTACGGCGTCTTCCTGAAGGACTACGCGCCCGGCAAGTGGTGAGTCGCCCTGGCCCGGTCCGACACCAACGCCAGTACCGTCCTCCAGTCCTCCAGGACCCCGGCGTCCATGCCGGGGGTCCAGGCCGCCTCGTCCGCGTGTCGCAGGGCCAGCACGTCCTCGACGAGCGCGGCGTCCGCCCACCCGCCCGCGTGCAGCCGTACGAGATCGTCCGCGCCGAGGGCGTGCAGGCGTACGAGACGGGCCACCCGCTCGCCGAGCAGCGGTCGCACCGTGTCCGCGGCCAGGTCGCCGTGGCCGGTGTCGTCACCCGGACGGAGCAGCCGTCCGATCGCGTGCACCAGGCCCGCCACCTGCAGCTCCTTGTCGGCGGGCCGGCCTCGGCGCAACAGCGCGGCGGTCCGCAGCGCGTGTTCGTACGGATCGACCTCGGTGCCCCTGTGGCGGTCGGGCGTCGTGCCGCCGCCCCGGCAGGCGTGCAGCAGATCCATCAGCTCCTCGACGCTGCGCAGTTCCATCCGCCGGTCCTCCCGAGTCCGCCCGCGAGAAATGCCGTTGCGACACATGAGCAGAGCATGGTCGGCTTGCGATTCGGCCAACGGGACCTGAACTGCGTACCGGGCATGGCGATCCGATGGGGCGTCGGGTCGGTGCGGGGTTCGGCTGCTGCGCCGAACGGGTGAAGAGAAACCGAACAAATAGGTCAAATTGCCCTAGGGTGGGGCCTGCTGGGCGTCGAACGACTCAAGACAGTTACCTCTCGTTTTCAGCCCCATCGAGCGGCCGCCCGCTCATTTGGTTACTCTGTACCGGACGGACAGCCTTATATGGGTCCCACCCACACCCACGGTCCGTCCCGGGACAAGCCGGTCACCACGGCCTGCTCTCACCTCCAGGTAATCCGGCGCCACCGCGTCCGTACTGACATCGACTCAGACCCGAGCGGAAGTCAGGCGCACAGCGGCAGGCTGGGCCCGACGTCCCGAGGGTGACCCGACACATAAGGAGTGCGCGGTGACACCAGAGAAGACGAATCGCGAGCCACGCCCCGAGGAACACACCGAGGGCGGCGGCCGGTCGAAGAAGGAAATGGGCAGCCTGGACGTGTGGGCCAGGTCCGCCCCGATCCGGCTGGCGGGCTACGAGGACGACCTCGCCGAGCCCCACATCCTGCCCAGCGTGGACTGAGCGGGAGGATCGCGATCGCGTCTGCATGGGCGTGCCAGACTCACGCCCATGCAGATCAGAGAAGCCACCGCCGACGACTGGCCCGTCATCTGGCCGTTCTGGCACCGCGTCGTCGCCGCGGGCGAGACCTACACCTGGGACCCGGACACCACCGAGGAAGCCGCCCGCGCCCTGTGGATGGCCCCCGCCAAGCGCGTGTACGTCGTCGAGGACGAGACCGGAACGGTGGTCGGCTCCGGCTACCTCACCCCCAACTACGGTGGCCCCGCCGCCCATATCGCCAACGCCGGCTTCATCGTCGACCCCGACCACGGCGGCCGTGGCATCGGCCGCGCCCTCGCCACACACGTCCTCGCGGAGGCCGCGGCCCACGGCTTCCGGGGCATGGTGTTCAACGCCGTCGTCGAGACCAACCCCGCCGTACGGCTCTGGACCTCCCTGGGCTTCACCGTCCTCGCGACCGTCCCGGACGCCTTCGAGCACCCGAAGGACGGCCTCGTCGGGCTGCACATCATGCACAAGGCGCTGTGACGCCCCCGGTCCCGGGTGCCGGTGCGGGCCTGGCTAGCCGAGCGGTGCCGTCCGCCGCCAGGGGTTCAGCTCCTCCAACCGACCCGCCACCGCGAGAAGTTCGAGCTCGGAACCCGGGCGGCCCACCAACTGCACCGCGCAGGGCGCACCGGAGGGGAGCTTGCCGAACGGCACGGACATCGCCGGCCAGCCCGTGAGGTTCCAGGGCGGCGTCAGCGGCGAGTAGGTGGTGTTCACCAGCAGATTGCGCAGCCACCCCCGCTCGTGCCAGTTCGCGGCGGCGGGCCCGCGCCGGGCGAGCGCCGGCGTGAGGAGCACGTCGTGCTCGGCGAAGAAAGGCTCCAGGCGTCGGCGCAGCTGCTCCCGGCGGTCACCGGCGCGCACGCCCTTCACGAAGCGCCGCCCCACGGCCGCGTGCACTCGCGTGCGCCGGGCGAGCAGCTTCGGATCGAGGCCCTCCGCGTCCACGGCCGTCCCCGCCGTCCAGTGCGCCAGCGAGGTCGTGCCCAGCCAGACGGGATACGGCGGATCGGCCGGCCGGACCCGGAGCCCGGCCCCGGCCAGCGACTCCCCAGCCCGGCGCGCGGCGTCGGCGTAGGGGCGGGTGACGCTCACGCCCACCAAGGGGCTGCGCACGGACAGGGCGACGCCGGGGGAGCCTGCGCCGTCGGTGGCGGGCCGGCCGGTGTCCGTTCCCGCGAGGACCCCGAACATCAGCCGGGTGTCCTCGACGGTCGTCGCGAGCGGTCCGTTCTCGGACATGCCGAACCAGTCGCCGTGCCCGATGCCCGCCGGGACGACACCGAAGCCCGGCTTGAGGCCGAGCACACCGCAGTTGGCGGCCGGTATCCGCAGCGAACCCATGCCGTCGTTGCCCAGGGCCAGCGGCACCAGCCCGGCGGCGACGGCGGCCGCGCTGCCGCCCGAGGAGCCACCAGCGGTGCGCGAGGTGTCCCAGGGGTTGCGGGCCGTGCCGTGCACGCCGTCGGTGGTGCCGAAGACACACAGCTCGGGCACGTTCGTGAGCCCCACGACCACCGCGCCCGCCGCCCGCAGCCGGGCCACGGTCACATGGTCCTCCCCGGCCGGCGTCTCAGGGGTCGCGGCGGACCCGTTCCGGGTGGACTCGCCCCGCACGGCGAGGTTGTCCTTGATCGCCACCGGTACGCCTGCCAGGGGCAGTTCGACCAGGTCGGCCCGGCCTGCCACCTCGTCGGCCTCCGCCAGGGCCGCCTCCGCCCGCACCGTGCGGAACGCCCCGACCCGCCCGTCCAGGGCCCCGATCCGTGCCAGATGCTCCGCCACCACCTCACGCGGGGTGGCCCGCTTCTCCCGTACGGCGGCGGCTATCTCGACGGCGGTCCGGCCGACCCAGCTGGTCACGGGCACTCCCTGGCGGTGTCGTGCGCGTCGGTGTCCACGCGACGGAGGGGCGTACTCGTGAGTAGTGATCGAGTACGGCAGCACTGTGCCCCGTGGGGCGGCCCCGCGTCGAGAGCCTGCCGTGAAGAAGTCCGCGCCCGGCCCCGGTCAGGGGTTCCGGGCGGGCGTCGTCGTCAGCCGCGTCGGTGGCAGGAACTCCCGTACGTACGTACGCTCCCAGCACGCCCCGGTCGCCCGCAGCTCGCGCCAGGTCGTGTAGCGGTAGCGGAAGAGGCGGGCGCGGACGAAGCGGGGCGTGCTGGGAGCGTACGTA
>NZ_JARGEE010000558.1:2963-4994 GCF_033794485.1 Streptomyces sp. MB09-02B | reverse complement strand
GTTCGGCGGCGTCCTACTCTCCCACAGGGTCCCCCCTGCAGTACCATCGGCGCTGTAAGGCTTAGCTTCCGGGTTCGGAATGTAACCGGGCGTTTCCCTCACGCTATGACCACCGAAACACTATGAAACACTCAACCGCACCACACCGTGACCATGGCATGGGGTTGTTCGTGGTTTCAGAACCAACACAGTGGACGCGAGCAACTGAGGACAAGCCCTCGGCCTATTAGTACCAGTCAACTCCACCCGTTACCAGGCTTCCATATCTGGCCTATCAACCCAGTCGTCTACTGGGAGCCTTACCCCATCAAGTGGGTGGGAATACTCATCTCGAAGCAGGCTTCCCGCTTAGATGCTTTCAGCGGTTATCCCTCCCGAACGTAGCCAACCAGCCATGCCCTTGGCAGAACAACTGGCACACCAGAGGTTCGTCCGTCCCGGTCCTCTCGTACTAGGGACAGCCCTTCTCAATATTCCTGCGCGCGCAGCGGATAGGGACCGAACTGTCTCACGACGTTCTAAACCCAGCTCGCGTACCGCTTTAATGGGCGAACAGCCCAACCCTTGGGACCGACTCCAGCCCCAGGATGCGACGAGCCGACATCGAGGTGCCAAACCATCCCGTCGATATGGACTCTTGGGGAAGATCAGCCTGTTATCCCCGGGGTACCTTTTATCCGTTGAGCGACGGCGCTTCCACAAGCCACCGCCGGATCACTAGTCCCGACTTTCGTCCCTGCTCGACCCGTCGGTCTCACAGTCAAGCTCCCTTGTGCACTTACACTCACCACCTGATTGCCAACCAGGCTGAGGGAACCTTTGGGCGCCTCCGTTACCCTTTGGGAGGCAACCGCCCCAGTTAAACTACCCATCAGACACTGTCCCCGATCCGGATCACGGACCCGGGTTAGACATCCAGCACGACCAGACTGGTATTTCAACGACGACTCCACCCGAACTGGCGTCCGAGCTTCACAGTCTCCCAGCTATCCTACACAAGCCGAACCGAACACCAATATCAAACTGTAGTAAAGGTCCCGGGGTCTTTCCGTCCTGCTGCGCGAAACGAGCATCTTTACTCGTAGTGCAATTTCACCGGGCCTATGGTTGAGACAGTCGAGAAGTCGTTACGCCATTCGTGCAGGTCGGAACTTACCCGACAAGGAATTTCGCTACCTTAGGATGGTTATAGTTACCACCGCCGTTTACTGGCGCTTAAGTTCTCAGCTTCGCCACCCCGAAGAGTGACTAACCGGTCCCCTTAACGTTCCAGCACCGGGCAGGCGTCAGTCCGTATACATCGCCTTACGGCTTCGCACGGACCTGTGTTTTTAGTAAACAGTCGCTTCTCGCTGGTCTCTGCGGCCACCCCCAGCTCACCGAGTAAATCGGATCACCAGTGATGGCCCCCCTTCTCCCGAAGTTACGGGGGCATTTTGCCGAGTTCCTTAACCATAGTTCACCCGAACGCCTCGGTATTCTCTACCTGACCACCTGAGTCGGTTTAGGGTACGGGCCGCCATGAAACTCGCTAGAGGCTTTTCTCGACAGCATAGGATCATCCACTTCACCACAATCGGCTCGGCATCAGGTCTCAGCCACAAGTACGACGGATTTACCTATCGCACGGCCTACACCCTTACCCCGGGACAACCACCGCCCGGGATGGACTACCTTCCTGCGTCACCCCATCACTCACCTACTGCAAGTCTGGTTCGTCGGCTCCACCACTCCCCTTTGCCCGAAGGCTCCGGGGCGGCTTCACGGACTTAGCATCGCCTGGTTCGATGTTTGACGCTTCACAGCGGGTACCGGAATATCAACCGGTTATCCATCGACTACGCCTGTCGGCCTCGCCTTAGGTCCCGACTTACCCTGGGCAGATCAGCTTGACCCAGGAACCCTTGGTCAATCGGCGCAAACGTTTCTCACGTTTGTATCGCTACTCATGCCTGCATTCTCACTCGTGAACCGTCCACAACTCGCTTCCGCGGCTGCTTCACCCGGCACACGACGCTCCCCTACCCATCC
>NZ_JARGEE010000558.1:1541-2865 GCF_033794485.1 Streptomyces sp. MB09-02B | reverse complement strand
GAATGACACGACTTCGGCGGTACGCTTGAGCCCCGCTACATTGTCGGCGCGGAATCACTAGACCAGTGAGCTATTACGCACTCTTTCAAGGGTGGCTGCTTCTAAGCCAACCTCCTGGTTGTCTCTGCGACTCCACATCCTTTCCCACTTAGCGTACGCTTAGGGGCCTTAGTCGATGCTCTGGGCTGTTTCCCTCTCGACCATGGAGCTTATCCCCCACAGTCTCACTGCCGCGCTCTCACTTACCGGCATTCGGAGTTTGGCTAAGGTCAGTAACCCGGTAGGGCCCATCGCCTATCCAGTGCTCTACCTCCGGCAAGAAACACACGACGCTGCACCTAAATGCATTTCGGGGAGAACCAGCTATCACGGAGTTTGATTGGCCTTTCACCCCTAACCACAGGTCATCCCCCAGGTTTTCAACCCTGGTGGGTTCGGTCCTCCACGAAGTCTTACCTCCGCTTCAACCTGCCCATGGCTAGATCACTCCGCTTCGGGTCTTGAGCGTGCTACTAAATCGCCCTGTTCGGACTCGCTTTCGCTACGGCTACCCCACCCGGGTTAACCTCGCAACACACCGCAAACTCGCAGGCTCATTCTTCAAAAGGCACGCAGTCACGACGCATCGAGTAAACTCAATGCGCGACGCTCCCACGGCTTGTAGGCACACGGTTTCAGGTACTATTTCACTCCGCTCCCGCGGTACTTTTCACCATTCCCTCACGGTACTATCCGCTATCGGTCACCAGGGAATATTTAGGCTTAGCGGGTGGTCCCGCCAGATTCACACGGGATTTCTCGGGCCCCGTGCTACTTGGGTGTCTCTCAAACGAGCCGTCAATGTTTCAGCTACGGGGGTCTTACCCTCTACGCCGGACCTTTCGCATGTCCTTCGCCTACATCAACGGTTTCTGACTCGTCCTGTTGCCGGCAGACAACAGAAGAGAGATCCCACAACCCCGTATACGCAACCCCTGCCGGGTCTCACACGCATACGGTTTGGCCTCATCCAGTTTCGCTCGCCACTACTCCCGGAATCACGGTTGTTTTCTCTTCCTGCGGGTACTGAGATGTTTCACTTCCCCGCGTTCCCTCCACTTGCCCTATGTGTTCAGGCAAGGGTGACAGCCCATGACGACTGCCGGGTTTCCCCATTCGGACACCCCCGGATCAAAGCCTGGTTGACGACTCCCCGGGGCCTATCGTGGCCTCCCACGTCCTTCATCGGTTCCTGGTGCCAAGGCATCCACCGTGCGCCCTTAAAAACTTGGCCACAGATGCTCGCGTCCACTGTGCAGTTCTCAAACAACGACCAACCACCCGT
>NZ_JARGEE010000557.1:0-5014 GCF_033794485.1 Streptomyces sp. MB09-02B | reverse complement strand
GTCCGGGACGGTGGAGCGGTAGTCGCAGTCCACCTTGGTGTCCGGGATGGGGCGGGCGCCGACCACTCCGCGCTCGCGCTCCGCGCCGCCATCGACGCCCTCCCCATCCCGGACACCAAGGTGGCCTGCGCCTACCCCTCCACCGTCCCGGCCCCCGCCCCCGCCTCCGGCCCCGACGGCAACACCACCTCCGTCCTCGCCCCGGCCCTCGTCCGTCCGTTCGCTGATGGGGAGCAGACCCCGGTAGACCCCCGGCCCTCCGAAGCGGTGCTGCGCCGTCGCCGCGGCCGCCAGTACGGCGGTGAAGACGCTGCCGCCCGAGGCGCGGGCGCCCGCCGCCAGGGCGTCGGTGCGGTGCGGGTCGAGGAGGGGGAGCGCCCGGTTCACCAGGGGGTACAGGTGGCCCTCCGGGACGCCCAGGTCGAACGGGAACCTGGGGAAGAAGCCGCCGTTGCCGCGGATGAAGTCCTTCCAGTACCGCAGGCGGTCGTCGTCGGGGCGGAGTGCCGCGTAGCGGCGTCGCTGGTCGTCACCGAAGGTCGAGTAGCTGGCGGCGGAGGGGAGTTCGGGGGTACGGCCGGCCGCGAGGGCGGCGTACGAGGTCTGGAGTTCGTTCACGACGACGGGCATGGACAGGCCGTCGCACACGATGTGGTCGAAGCAGAGGTAGACCGTCGCGCCGTCCTCCCGGACCACCGCGCCCATGAGGAACAGCGGCCAGGAGAGCGTGTCGATGCTCTTGAACGTCTTGTCGAGGTGGGTGTGCAGATCGTCCCCGCTGTGGAAGTGGCCGACCACTTCCGCCTCCAGGGCGATGGACTCGGGCGCCAGTGCCGTGCAGTTCAGGTCGCCGGCGAGCCGCTGGAACTCGCTGCGGAGCACCTCGTGGCGCCGTACGAGGAGCAGGAGCGCCGCTTCGAGGGCCTTGGTGTCCGGTCGGCCCGAGATCTCGAAGGTGACCGTGATCGAGCTGGCGATTCCGTCGCGCGTGCTCCGGGTCGCCTCGGACGAGGAATGGTGCTTGTCCTGATTGAACGAGGCCGATTTGAAGGAGATCGATGCGGAGCGCTTCGTGTACAGGGACCAGGCGATGACGGTCCCGGGCTCGATGGTGACGTCGGAAAAGGGGATTTGCAGCACTCGGGGGCTTTCTGTTCATGACTTGTGGGGGGAAGTCGAGAGGGGAAATCAGGTGGGTGTGGGGAGGATGTGCGCCAGTAGGGAATCCACCGCCGCCTCGACACCGTCCTCGGCCCGGACGAGACGGGAGATCTCGTTCGCCCGGTGTGCCAGGTGGCGGTCCGTCACCGCCGTGGTGATCGCTTCCGCGAGCCGGGGCGCGGTCAGGGCGCGGGCGGTGAGGGGGGCGGGGGCGACGCCCAGTGCTCGCATACGCGCGGACCAGTGGGTCTGGTCGCCCATGTGCGGGCAGAGGACCTGAGGGCGGCCCGCGGCGAGGGCGGCTCCGACCGTCCCCGGGCCACCGTGGTGGACGATCGCCGCCGTACGCGGGAAGAGCCAGTCGTGCGGGGCCTGTTCGATCATCAGGATGTTCGGTGGCAGGGGGGCGGAGTTCCTGCCCGGCGCGCCGATGCCGCCCCAGCCGGTCGCGACGACGGCCCGTACGCCGGTGCGGCGGACCGCCTCGGTGACCAGCGCGTGGTTCCGGCGGGCCCGGGTGCCGGTCATGCTGCCGAAGCCGATGTAGACGGGGGGCGGGCCCTCGTCCAGGAACCGGCTCAGCTCCCTGGGCGGTGTCCAGTCGGGGCGCGCGGGCAGGTACCAGAAACCCGTGGTGCGTACGGCGTCGCCCCACGCCGGGTCGACCGGGGTGATGTGCCGGCTGAACGGCTGGAGCACCGGGCGCCGACGGCCCTCGGGGTCCCGCAGCCACCGCCGGGCATGGTGCCGGCGTGGCGCCAGCCCCAGTTCGCCCGTCCGCCAGCGCTCCACCTCGCGGGACCGCTGGGCCGCCGTGACCACGGCGTACGTGCTCCGGTTCAGGAAGCGCGGCACCCGGGGGAGCGGCATCAGCGGGCAGGGGAACGCGTCGGTGGGGATCCACCCCGGCTGGAGCGCCACGACGACGGCGGGTACGTCCAGCATGTCGGCGACGTGCTGGGCGGGGAACGCCGCCGAATGCACCACCGCCGCCACGTCCCCGTGGTCGTGCGCGATGGCCGCCACGTCGCGCAGCGGGGCGATCATCAGGTGTTTCAGGCGGGCGACGGTCCGCGCGGCGGCGATCTTCCCGCGCACGCCCATGAGGCCGTCGTCGATGATCCGTCGGGTCGCCGTCTCGTCGAGGATCCGGGTGGGGCCGTCGTCGATCGCGGCGAAATCGACGCCGTACGCGGCCGCTTCGGACGCGTATGCGGAAGGGGCCGCCAATAACGGCTGATGGCC
Source organism: Streptomyces sp. MB09-02B (assembly GCF_033794485.1). Taxonomy (NCBI): domain Bacteria; kingdom Bacillati; phylum Actinomycetota; class Actinomycetes; order Kitasatosporales; family Streptomycetaceae; genus Streptomyces; species Streptomyces sp. MB09-02B. The sequence goes on along the minus strand of NZ_JARGEE010000557.1, from coordinate 2,608 downwards.
GTGGCGGCGCAGCGCCACGGCCAATGCGAGAAAGGGTTGTACATCCCCGCGAGTACCGCATGCCGCCAGAAGAACCTTGCGCGGGAGGGCGCCGACTCCGAGGCTCTCGGGCCCCGATTCATTGGGCATGACCACGCGCTGAACCTAGCAGAAGGGAATTCGAACTAGTCTGGGGAGATAATGAGTTCGATATTTTCGGCGGCGATTTTTTCCGATTATGCGGACCGGAAAGGACCCGTCACCTCGTACGTGATCCTGCCCGACGAACTGCCGCTGGTCCCGCGCCGGCTGGAGAATTGGAGACGGCGGCCGTCGGGGGAGAAGGCGGGGCCGGTGAGCTCGGAGGCGGACCGGCCGTCGACGCGGAGCTGGCCTTCGTGCGGCAGGGCGCGCCGGTGTTCACGCCGGCAACGGCGGTGCCTCGCGGCGCCGTTGCCCGGGCCGTCCCCCGAACCCGTGGCTGTGCACAGGTCCCGGCGGCTCGGCCGACGGCAGGCGGACCACCGCGTCCAGGCCCCCCGTGGCCGCCTCCCGCAGCGTCACCTCACCACCACTGGCGTGGGCGAGCCGCTGGACGAGGGAGAGGCCGAGCCCGGTGCCGCCCTTGGGCGCGCCGGGGGCGCGCCAGAAGCGGTCGAACGCGCGGGCGCGCTGCTCCGGCGTCATACCGGGCCCCTCGTCGGTGACATGCAGGTCGACCCAGCTGGGCCGGGCGTCGCGCAGGGCCCGGCGGGCGGGGACGAGGAGCCGTAGCTCCATGGTGACCGTGCTGCAGGCGGGGGAAGCGCGCAGGGCGTTGGAGAGGAGGTTGTCGAGGATCTGCTCCACGGCTCCGGGGACGGCCGTCACCGGTCCCACCACACCCGCGAAGAGGACCAGGGAAACCCCCTCGCGTTCGAACAACGGCCCCCACGTACGGTGCCGTTCCGCGCAGATCGCCCCCAGGTCGACCGGGGCCGGGACGGCCGCGGACTCCTCCAGGCGGGCCATCGCCAGCAGCCCCTCGACCATCCGGGCCAGCCGGTCGGTCTCGGTGACGGCCGCGTCGAGGCTCGGCCGGGCGCGCCGGGCGATGTCCGGTTCCAGGTTCTCCAGTCGTAGCCGCAGGGCGGCGAGCGGGGTCTTCAGCTGGTGCGAGGCCTCACCGGCGAACGCCCGTTGGGAGGCCAGCAGATGTTCGAGGCGGGCCGCGGTCGTGTTGAAGGCCGCCGCGAGACTCCGTACCTCCGGCGGGCCGGAGGTGACCACGACACTGGTCGCCGTACCGCCCTCGGCCAGCCGGTGGGTCGCCTCCTCCAACTGCCGGATGGGGCGCCCCGTCCAGCGCGCGAAGGCGAACGCCACGGCGGCGACGCCGGTGAGCACGGCGAGTCCGGCCAGCGCCAGCAGCAGCCAGACCGCGAACACGCGGGCGTGCACCATCGTGGTCGGGAGCGTGACGCGTACGGCACCCTGCGCCGACGCGCCCGATTCCGGCCGCCCGGCCTCCGAGACGGTCCGTGGGTCGGCCGCCGGGTCCAGTACGGCCCTCGTGCGCGAAACAGTCCCCGTGTCTGCCTCAGCCCCTGTGTCCGTTGCGGCTGAGCCGGTGGTCACGGCGGGGCCGGTGTACCAGACCGAGGCGGTACCCGAGTCGGTGTGAGAGTCCGTGTCGTCCTCCGAGCCGGGGTCGCTCCCCGAACCCGAGTTAAAGTCCGTGTCCGGGCCGGAGTCCGTGTCCGTGCCCGCTGTCGCGTGGCCGACCGGGGCCGCCACGGACAGGTAGTGGACACCGCCGGTCGTCGTCGTCCGTACGTCCGTGGTGGCGCGGCCCCGTAGCGCGGCCGAGATCTCGGGGGTGGAGGAGAGGGACCGTTTCTCCTCGGCGGACAGGGAGTGGGAGGAGGCCAGCAGTTGACCGTCCGCGTCGACGATGACGACCCTTCCGCCGATGCGCTGGGCGCAGTGTCTGGCTCGTTCGGCGAGTTCGTCCGGGCGGTGCGCGGCGAGCGACAGCGCGGCGAACGCGGCCACCGACTCGGCCTCGTCGTTGGCCGAGTTGACGATTCGCTCGCGCTCGGCCCGGGAGTAGACGAAGCCCAGAGGGATCTCCAGGCCGAGCAGGACCAGGGCGGCGAGGCTGAGGTAACTCAGCAGCAGGCGTCGGGTCATGACACCCGGGCCTCGGGCGTGCGGTGCCTCCCCGAGCCCGCCGCCGGCCCCGGCCTCGTCCCCGACGCGGACCTCGTCTCCTCCCCGCGCCCACGGCCGTGCGCCTGTCCCCGCCCCGGGGCGCGGACGGCGAGCCGGAAGCCCACGCCGCGCAGGGTCTGGATCCACGCCGGGTCTCCCAACTTGCGGCGCAGGGTGGCGACATGGACGTCCAGCGTCTTGGTCGGGCCCTGGTAGTGGTCGTCCCAGACACGGTTGAGGATCTGCTGCCGGGAGTAGACCGCCCCGGGGTCCTCGGTGAGCAGCGCCAGCAGCTCGAACTCCTTCGGCGTCAGCGCGACCGGGACCTCGCCGACCCACACCTGCCGGGTCCGCCTGTCCACGACGAGCGGACCGGGCGGCGGGGCCGCACCGTCGTCGGACGCTGAGGAGGCGGAAGGGGCCCGGGGTTCGGGCG
>NZ_JARGEE010000556.1:0-5048 GCF_033794485.1 Streptomyces sp. MB09-02B | reverse complement strand
GGTAAAGCAAAACGAAGGTTCGTTCCCGGACCGCCGCCCACCCCAGCCGACCGCACCCCGCCCCGGCCAACCTCGCCAAAACGAAGGTTCGTTCCCGGACGCCCGCTCCCGGCCTTCCCCATGGCACCGGCCCTCCTCGTGACACCGGCGCTTCTCATGACGCCGCCCCTCCTCATGACATCGGCCCTCCTCATGACGCCGGCTCCCTGAGCGCCCGGTCCACCGGTACCTCCGGCGTCACCGTCACCGTCGCCGGGTCCAGGTCCGCGGGGGTGGGCATGACGCTGCCCGGGAGTTGGACGGCGGCGGCGCCGTGGGCGACGGCCGAGGCGAGGGCGTCGGGGCCGTGGCCGCCGGCGATGAGGAAGCCGGCGAGGGAGGAGTCGCCGGCGCCGACGTTGCTGCGGACGGCGTCGACGCGGGCGGTGCCGTACCAGGCGCCGGAGGCGTTGACGAGGAGTTGTCCGTCGGCGCCGAGGCTGGCCAGGACCGCGGTGGCGCCCATCTCGCGGAGTTCCTCGGCGGCCTTCACGGCGTCCCCGACGGTGGTGAGGGGGCGGCCCACGGCTTCGGCGAGTTCCTCGGCGTTGGGCTTGACGACGTCGGGGCGTTCGCGGAGCGCGGCGAGGAGGGCCGGGCCGGAGGTGTCCAGGGCGATGCGGGCGCCGGCGGCGTGGGCGCGGGCGACGAGTTCGGCGTACCACGAGGGGGCGAGGCCGCGCGGGAGGCTGCCGCAGCAGGCGATCCAGGAGGCGTCGGCGGACTGGGCGCGGACGGTCTCCAGGAGGAGCTCCCGCTCGGCGGCGGAGAGTTCCGGGCCGGGCGCGTTGATCTTCGTCAGGACGCCGTCGGCCTCGGCGAGGGCGATGTTGGAGCGGGTCGCCCCGGCGACCGCCACGCGTGCGACCTCGATGCCCTGGGCGTCGAGCAGGTCCGCGACCAGTGCCCCGGGCGCGCCGCCGAGGGGCAGTACGGCCACGGTCCGGCGCCCGGCGGCGGCGACCGCTCGGGAAACGTTGACACCCTTGCCGCCCGGATCCATGCGTTCGCCGGTGGCCCGGATGACCTCGCCGCGGTCGAGGGAGGGGACCTCGTAGGTGCGGTCGAGGGAGGGGTTGGGGGTGACGGTGAGGATCATGAGCGGTGGTCTTTCCGGCCGTTCGCGTCGGAGACTCCGGAGCCGCCCGGGACCCCGGAGCCGCCAGGGACCCCGCGGCCGCCGGAGACTCCCGAGCTGCCGGAGCCGCCGGAGCCACCGACGGGCTCGGGCCCCGGGACGCGCAGCACTTCGGTGCCCTTGCGTTCGATGGCGAGGGCGTCCTCGGGGCTCAGGCCGGTGTCGGTGATCAGCAGGTCCACGTCGCTCAGGTCGCCGAAGCGGGCGAAGTGTTCCTGGCCGTGCTTGGAGGAGTCGGCGAGCAGCACCACGCGGCGGGCGGCGGTCACGGCCGCCCGTTTCACGGCGGCCTCGGCGAGGTCGGGTGTGGTCAGGCCGTGGTCGGTGGAGAAGCCGTTGGCGGCCACGAAGAGGACGTCGGCGCGGATCTCGCCGTAGGCGCGAAGAGCCCAGGCGTCGACGGCGGCGCGTGTGCGGTGGCGGACGCGGCCGCCGACGAGGTGGAGCTGGATGCCGGGGTGGTCGGCGAGGCGGGCGGCGATCGGCAGGCTGTGCGTGACCGCGGTGAGCGCGGCCTCCAGCGGGATGGCGGCGGCGAGCCGCGCGATCGTCGTACCGGCGTCGAGGACGACCGTGCCGTCGGGCGGGAGTTCGGCGAGGGCCGCCTGTGCGATGCGGTCCTTCTGGTCGGCCGCGGTGCCCTCGCGTTCGGCGAGGTCGGGCTCGAAGTCCAGGCGGCCGGCGGGGATCGCGCCGCCGTGCACCCGTTGGACGAGGCCGGCGCGGTCGAGGGTCTTCAGATCGCGGCGGATCGTCTCGGCCGTGACCTGGAACTCCTCCGCCAGCGACACCACGTCCACCCGGCCGCCGTCACGGGCGAGCCGGAGGATCTCCTGCTGCCGTTCCGGTGCGTACATGTCCGTTCGCCTCCGACTAATGCCCGATTCTGTGGTTTCGCTCGGAGGCTACGCCCGGTTATTCGAAAAGTAAACAGGTTCGGGCAACACTCGGGCGGACTCGGACATGATCGTGCGGGAGGGGCCTGTAGGGCGGGACGGGAGTGGGCCCCGCACCACGAAGGCGCGGGGCCCCACTCTCGCTCCGGTCTAGGCAGCCGGGGCGGCCGACTCCGGGGTGGCCGACTCCTCGGTGTCCGCGCCCGCCGTGGTGCGTCCCGGCAGGGCGAACATCAGCAGGAAGATCGCGACCAGGACCGCGGCCACCCAGCCGAGCGCGTACTCGAAGGCGTCGACGAAGGCGGGGCCGATGTCGGCCGGCGCGAGACGGTCGTCGATGACACCGAAGAAGACCACGGCGACCAGGCCGAGCCCGAGGGCGTTGCCCATCTGCTGGACGGTGCTGATCAGCCCGGACGCGGAACCGGCGTGCTCACGCGGCACCCCGGAGAGGATCGCGTCGGTCAGCGGCGCGACGATGAGCCCCATGCCCGCGCCCATCACGGTCAGCGGGAGTGCCATCTGCCAGGGGGTGATGGCGAGGCCGTACCGTTCGGACTCCGCCAGGTAGAGGAGCACACCGGCCGCCATCAGCAGCGCGCCCGCCTGGAGGACCTTGCGGCCGAAGCGCGGGACGAGTGTCTGGACGGACATCCCGGCCGCGACCGACACGGCGAGGGAGAACGGGATGCCGGTGAGGCCGGCCTTCAGGACGCTCCAGCCGAGGCCGGTCTGGAGGTAGAGGGTCCAGACGAGGAAGAAGACGCCGAGGGCGATCCCGAAGACGGTCTGGACGGCGATACCGGCCGCGAAGCTCTTCACCCGGAACAGGGACAGTTCGATCAGCGGGGAGCCGTCGCGCGCCGACTTGCGCCGCTCGTACGCCACCAGCGCCGCGAACACGACGAGCGAGCCCGCCATCGAGACGTGGCCCCACAGCGGCCAGCCCGTCTCGTGGCCCCGGGTGAGCGGGTAGAGCAGCATCAGCAGTCCGCCGGTGACGAGCGCGACGCCGACGAGGTCCAGCTTCAGGGCCTGCGAGGCCTTCGACTCGGTGATGAAGCGGCGGCCCAGGATCAGTCCCGCGACGCCGACCGGGAGGTTGATCAGGAAGATCGCCCGCCATTCGAGGCCGAGCGGGTTCCACTCGATGAGCAGGGCGCCGAGCAGGGGGCCCGAGACCGCGCCGAGGCCCACGATCGCGCCGAACAGCCCGAAGACCTTGCCGCGTTCGTGCGCGGGGAAGGTCGCGTGCACGATCGACAGCACCTGCGGCACCATCAGCGCGGCGGTCGCGCCCTGCGCGATCCTCGCCGCCACCAGCATCTCCGGGTTCGCGGCGAGACCGCACAGCGCGGAGGCGAGCGTGAAGCCGCCGATGCCGAGGAGGAAGACACGGCGGCGGCCGTGGATGTCGCCGAGGCGGCCGCCGGTGACGAGTCCCGCGGCGAAGGCGAGGGCGTAACCGGCGGTGATCCACTGGATCTGGCTGAAGCTGGCGGCTTCGCTCCGCTGGATGGAGGGGACGGCGATGTTGACGATGGTGACGTCGACGAGGTCCATGAAGGCGGCCGTCATGACGATCGCGAGGGCGATCCAGCGGCGGCGGTCGGCTCCGTCGGGGGACGGGTCGAGCGCCGTCGGAGTCTGCGCCGTCGGATCACTGACGGTTGTTCGGGGCTGGTCGCGCCCCCGTGACGGAGTCGCAGATGTGTCAGTCCCGCGCCCCTTCAGGGCGCTCGTTGTCGAGGTCATGAGTGGAAACTAGAGGGCGAGTAGGTCAGATCGTGTCCTACTGCTCCGGCATGCTCGGGGGCATGACTACTGACACTCCGGCACGGCTCCTTCAGCTTCTCTCCCTCCTCCAGACACCTCGCGAGTGGCCGGGCGGTGAGCTCTCCGAGCGGCTCGGGGTCTCGCGGCGCACCGTCCGGCGGGACATCGACCGGCTGCGGGAGCTCGGCTACCCGGTGCAGGCGACGATGGGGGCGGAGGGCGGCTACCGGCTGGTCGCGGGGAAGGCCATGCCCCCGCTCGTACTGGACGACGAGGAGGCGGTGGCGATCGCGGTGGGCCTGCGGGCCGGGGCCGGGCACGCGGTGGAGGGGGTGGACGAGGCCTCCGTACGGGCGCTGGCCAAGCTGGAGCAGGTGCTGCCGTCGCGGCTGCGCCACCGGGTCTCCACCTTGCAGGCCGCCACCACTCCCCTGACCAGCGGTGACGGGGCGACCGTCACACCCGAGACGCTGACCGTGATGGCCTCGGCGGTCGCGGGGCACGAGCGGCTTCGGTTCGCGTACCGCTCCGGCGACGGGACGGACTCGCGTCGCCACTGCGAGCCCTACCGGCTCGTGTCGACCGGGCGCCGCTGGTACCTCGTCGCGTACGACCTCGACCGCGCCGACTGGCGGACCTTCCGGGTGGACCGGGTCGAGGAACCCTTCGCCACGGGCGCCCGGTTCACGCCGCGCGAGCTGCCGACGGGGAGTGCGGAGGAGTATCTGAAACAGTCGATGTACCGGCGGCAGGAGACGTACGAGTTCGAGGTCACCTTCGCCGCGCCGGTCGAGTTCATCGCGGCCCGGGTGCCCCGTTGGCTCGGTACGCCCGAGCCCGTCGACGAGCACAGCTGTCGCTTGCGGGCCTCCGTCGGTGACGCCGTGGAGTGGCTCGCGGTCCGGCTGGCGGTGGTCGGCTGTGACTTCACGGTGCATCAGCCGCCGGAACTGGTCGCGTACGTAAGGGAGTTGGGGGCTCGGCTGACGCGTGCGGCGGGGGACGCCGAAGGGTGAGACGCGGGCGAGGGTGCCTCTGATGGGTGCCTGATGGGTGCCTCTGACGTGCGGGTTCGGCCGTCGGCGGGCCTCCGGCGCAGTGGGGCTCTGTGGCAGAATCTGCCGTTCGGGTCACCCCGGGGTTCAGGTCCGGGGTGACCCGAACGGCAGATTCTGCCACAGAGCCCCACTGCGCCGGAG
>NZ_JARGEE010000555.1:0-5050 GCF_033794485.1 Streptomyces sp. MB09-02B | reverse complement strand
CTCCTCGTCCCCGTCCCCCCTCCCCAATCCAGCCGAGCGCGCCGAGCAGGCCGCGCGCACCCGGCAGTTGCGTCGTGTGGCGCTGTCCGGGTTGCTGGGCACCGCTGTGGAGTTCTACGACTTCCTCGTCTACGGCACCGTCGCCGCGCTCGTGTTCGGTGAGTTGTTCTTTCCGGGTGCGGACCCGGCCGTGGGCACGATCGCCGCGTTCGGGACGTTCGCCGCGGGGTATGTGGCGCGTCCGCTGGGCGGGATCGTGTTCGGGCACTTCGGTGACCGGCTGGGCCGTAAGTCGATGCTGTTGCTGACGATGGGGCTGATGGGCGGTGCGAGTTTCCTGATCGGGCTGCTGCCGACCTACGACACCATCGGGGTCTGGGCGCCGGTGCTGCTGATCACGCTCCGGGTGCTGCAGGGGATCGCGATCGGTGGTGAGTGGGGCGGGGCCACGCTGATGGTCGTCGAGCACGCGGGGGAGCGGCGGCGCGGGTTGTGGTCGAGCTTCACGCAGATGGGTGCGCCGCTGGGCTCGTTGTTGTCGTCGCTGGTGGTGACGCTGGTGGTGGCGATGGACCGGGAGGAGTTCGCGGCATGGGGGTGGCGGGTGCCGTTCCTGCTGAGCGTGGTGTTGCTGGGGGTGGGGCTCTTCGTGCGGCTGAAGGTGGTGGAGAGTCCGCTGTTCACCCAGGTGAAGAAGGACCGGTCGCGGATGCCGTTGCTGGATGTGATGCGCCGGCCGCGGGCACTGGTGCTGGCGGCGTGTGTGGGGATCGGCGCGTTCACGGCGCAGTCGCTGCTGACGAGCTATCTGATCGCGTACGCGACGGGCATCGGGTACGCGCGGCCGCAGGTGTTGAGCGCGCTGACGGTCTCGGCGGCGGTGGCGCTGGTGGTGCTGCCGTGTGCGTCGGCGTTGTCGGACCGGATCGGGCGCCGGCCGGTGGTCCTGGCCGGTGCGCTGGCCTCGGCCGGGCTGGCGTTCCCGGTGCTGGCGTTGGTGGACTCGCGCTCGCCGGGGCTGCTGGTCCTGGCCGTGGTGCTGGGGCACGGCATCGCGCAGTCGATGATGTACGGGCCGCTGGGGGCGTTGCTGACGGAGATGTTCGGGACCCGGGTGCGCTACACGGGGGCGTCGCTGGGGTACCAGCTGGCGACGCTGATCGGGGCCGGGTTCTCGCCGATGATCGCGGGGAGTCTGGTGGCCGCGAACGGGGGCTCCAGTACGCCGGTGTCGCTGTTGATCTGCGGGGGTGCGGCGATCACCGCCGTGACGGTGTGGTTCGTCCGGGAGACCCACCGGGAGTCGCTGGGCGAGGCGACCGCGCCCGCGGGTGCCGCGAAGAAGGAGATGGCCTCCTAGCCGGGGCTTGCTCGGGGCCGGGGTCCGGTCGCTCCCGCCAGGGCCCCGGGGAACCGCGCGAGAAGCCCGACCGGCCCGTGGCCGAGCAACGTGCCCACCGTTCCCGCCCGCCGTTCCCCGGGCCCCGGACAGTCCGCGTCGCCGTCGGAGCGCACCCCTGACGTAACCCTGCCTCACCCCCTGACCGGCCCCCGACCACCGCCGTACCCTTGCGCTGTGGAGGACGAGATCCTGGATGCCGAGGTCGTCGACGTGCCGCAGTTGCGGCCGCAGTCGCTGGTGCTCTCCTTCTTCGGGAATCACGTGCTGGACCGGGGGGAGAGCAGCCTCGGGGTGTACTCGGGGAGCATCATCGACGTGCTCGGGCGCGTCGGCACGGGCGAGCAGGCCGTGCGGTCGACCCTCACCCGGATGGTCAACCGGGGGCTGCTGCGGCGCCAACGGGAGGGTCGGCGCATGTTCTTCGGCCTCACCCCGCACGCGGAGGACATCCTGAGCGACGGCGGTCAGCGCATCTGGCGCGACGGCGCGGTGAACGAGGACTGGGACGGCACCTGGACTCTCCTCGGGTTCTCCCTTCCCGAGTCCTGGCAGCGACAGCGGCACGACCTGCGCTCCCGGCTCACCTGGTCCGGGTTCGGCGCCCTCTACAGCGGGCTGTGGATCGCCCCGGGTCGGGTCGACGTCCGGGAGATCGTGTCGGAGCTGGGGCTGGACGCGCACGTGAAGGTGTTCCACGCACAGGCCGACGAGTTCACCGACATCGGCCTGATGATCCGCGAGAGCTGGGACCTGGCGATGCTCGCCGCGCGGTACGTCGCCTTCGACAAGCGGTGGACCACCGCCGACGTCGCCGAGGCCGACCCGATCGCCACCCGGCTGCGCCTGGTCGCCGAGTGGCTGCGCGTCATCCGTACCGATCCGCGCCTGCCTGTGCAGCACCTGCCGGCGGACTGGCCCGCGCGGCAGGCCCAGGACACCTTCCGGCGCATCGCCGAACAGACGGCGGGACCGGCCGGGCGGATGGCGGCGGACGTTCTGGAAACGACCCCGCTGCGGCCCGCTTCGTTCGAAATCCCGTAGCCAAAACGGAGTTTTGCATTCCGTGCGGCTCGCTGGTTCCTGATGCCTCCGGTGCGGGAGTGGCCGATATTGTTCTTTGGTTTTCCTTTGTGATGGATATATTCTCGGTTCACTTTTTGTTGTCTCCCGCCGGCTGTTCGGGGATGCGGGAGTTCGTGCTGTGACCAGGGGGGATCTGGGCCAGTGGTTGTCTGCTGAGCTGCTCGGCGCGTTGACGGGGTTTGTGACGCGCGCCACATAGGCTTTTTGTCGTCCGGTCGGGATTTCACCCTGCGTATCGCCACGCGGATTACCCGGTCGGCCGATTTCCGCTGCGCCGAATCATTCATTTCTTGATTGTCGACCACACATCGCGTATATAGCCGCGCCCGCGCGCACCCCATGCCTGACCGCCAGGGGGTGCGGGCGCGATGCCGCCCGCCCGCGGGCGGGTCACCTGGGGGAAAACATATGAAGATCGCATTCCTGATCAACAACGCCTTCGGCATCGGAGGCACCATCCGCTCGACCGCCAACCTGTCCGCCGCGTTCGCCGACCGGCACGAGGTGGAGGTCGTCAGCGTCCACCGCTCCCGCGACGAACCGGCCCTCCCGTTCGACCCGCGCGTCCGCCTGACCTCGCTGATCGACCTGCGGGAAGGCGGCCCCGGGTACGAGGGCGACCACCCGCTCACCCAGCGCCCCGGCACGATGTTCCCGTACACCGGGGCCACCGGGAACCTGCCCTACACCGGGCTCCAGGACGAACGCATCGGCGGCTTCCTCGCCGACACCCAGGCCGACGTCGTCATCGCCACCCGCCCCGACCTCAACGGCTACCTCGCCCGCGACGGCCACCGCCGCTATCTGCGGGTCGGCCAGGAACACCTCAGCCTCGACCAGTACCGGGAACCGCTGCGGAGCAACCAGAACCAGGCGATCGGCGGACTCGACGCCTACGTCACCGTCTCCGAGGCCGACGCCGCCCAGTACCGCGCCGCCCTGCCCGACGTCACCACCACCATCGTCTGCGTCCCCAACGGCGTCCAGGCCCCCGCCGTCGAACGCTCCACCCTCGACTCCCGGGTCATCGTCGCCGCCGGCCGGCTCATCCCCATCAAGCGGTACGACCGGCTGGTGAACGCCTTCGCCAAGGTCGCCGCCGACCACCCCGGCTGGACCCTGCGCATCTACGGACGCGGTCCGCAGAAGGAGAACCTGCGCCAGCTGATCGACCGGCTCGGGTTGCACGACCGGGTGTTCCTCATGGGAGCGGTCTCCCCGATCGAGACCGAATGGGCCAAGGGCGCCGTCGCCGCCGTCTCCTCCGACATGGAGTCCTTCGGCATGACCATCGTCGAGGCCATGCACTGCGGCGTCCCGGTCGTCGCCACGGACTGCCCGCACGGACCCGGCGAGATCATCACCCATGGCCAGGACGGCATCCTCGTCCCGCTCGACGGGGACGTCGACGCCTACGCCGACGCGCTGAACCGCGTCGTCACCGACGAGGCCCTGCGCGAACGGCTCGGCAAGGCGGCCCTCACGAAGGCCGAGACCTACGCCCCCGCCGCCATCGCCCGGCGCTACGAGACCCTCTTCGAGGAGCTCTCCGGGCCCCGGCGCCGCGGCTGGGACGGCGCCGCCCGGCTGAAACGGCTCGCCGCCCGCGTCGTCCGGCCCCGCCCCACGAAGGTCGTCCCCGCCGCGGAGGCCGACGGGAGCGCTCCCACGCCCGCCGCGCACACCCGCGCCCTCGGCGACGGGGGCCTCACCGTCCTCCTCGACCCGGCCGAGCTGCCCGCCGGGCCCCTCGACTTCATCGCCCGGCTGCGCCGCGACCCCGGCAAGCGGCAGGTCGTGGTGCCGGTGCTGCCGAGTGCCGACGCGCCGGACACCGTGGTCCGGGCGACCCTGCACCCCGCCGAGCACACCCTCGCCGAGGGCCGCTGGGACTGCTACGTCGCGCCGCGCGGCACGAACAAGCGGGTGCGGTTGCGCGCACGGCTGGTGGAGCAGGCCGCGCTGGTCGGGCGGCCGCCGTCGGTGGACCAGCGGGGGGTCGGGGCGTGGATCCCGTACCCGACCGTCGACGGCTTCCTCGCGCTGCGGACGTGGCTGCGGCCCGCGCACGCGGAGATCGACGCGGTCGAGGTGGGGGAGGGGGCGGTGACCGTGACCGGCACGGTCCTCGGGGGCGCCGAGCCCGTCGCCACCGGGGCCGTGGTGCGGGTGGTGTCGCGGGCCGACAGCGCGTACGACTTCACCGTGGCCGCGTGGGCCGTGGGGGAGGGGGAGCGGGGGTTCCGGTTCACCGTCCCTTACGGCGAGCTCATGGCTCGGCGGAGTGTCGAGCACGATCTGTGGGATCTGCGGCTGGGCGAGGTGCCGGTGGGGCGGATCGGGGGCGACGTGGTGGAGCGGCGGAAGACCGATCTGGTGCCTGGGCAGGAGTTCGAGCACGAGGAGCGGGGGCGGACGCGGGTGCGGCCGTATTTCACCGTGAACAACGAGCTGGCGCTCAGCGCGAAGGATGTGGCCGAGGGCGCCCAGTAGCTCGGGGGTGCCTGTCTCGTCGGCGGGTGCGGGTGAGTGGGGCTTCTCGCGCAGTTCCCCGCGCCCCTGAAA
>NZ_JARGEE010000554.1:0-5059 GCF_033794485.1 Streptomyces sp. MB09-02B | reverse complement strand
GACACCCCAGGGCCCTCGCCCCGCCACCGGTTGCGGGCCGTGGGCCGGGACGAGGTCGTGGACATCACCGACTTCCTGCCGCCGGGCGCCACCTGGCTGCCCGCTCCCCAGCACGCCCTGCCGACGCTGCCGGGCCGGCCGCCGATGATCGGCTACCTGGTGCTCGTACCGGCCGACCAGCAGCCGCCGGTACTGCCGTTCGCGGTCGCGGACGACACCGCCTCCGCCTCCGTCGAGGTCGGGGACGAACTGATCCACGTCGACACCGCGCAGCGCACCGCGCGGGTCGACGGGCGGCCGCTCGACCTCACCTACCTGGAGTTCGAACTCCTCGCCCATCTGGTCGCGCACCCGGGCCGGGTGCACACCCGCGACCAGTTGGTCACCACGGTGTGGGGCTACGGACATGTGGGCGACGGGCGGACCGTCGACGTCCACATCGCCCGGCTGCGGCGCAAGCTCGGCGCGGAGTTCCGTCAGTCGATCCAGACGGTGCGGCGGGTCGGGTACAAGTACACGCCGCCGCTGGCCCGTTGACGGCGGATCCGCGCCTCGGAGCCCGGTGGGGGGCTCCTGAGCGCGGATCTCCTGGCCGCGATCTTCTGAGAGCAGTTCCGTGCCGTGGCGGCCGCCCTGCGGGCAGAGTCGGCGGTATGAGACTTCTGATGCTGGTTGACATCCTCCCCCTCTTAGAAGAGGGAGATTCCAACCCATATGGGCTGAGGTTCACGGACGCTCGACCGCTGGTTGGGCGGTGTCGCCCCTCCGGCACCGGCTGTCCGCCGGGGGCGGGGGATCCCGCCCTGTCCTGCCGCGATATTGATACTGGCGTTGGTGTCCGCGTTGCAGGTGAAGCCGCAGAAGGAACAGACGAACCCGGCTTGGCTCTTGCGCGAGTTCTTGTCGATCCATCCACAGGCACTGCACCGCAGACTCGTGTAGGGGGCGGGAACGTCCTCGACCCGACCGGGGGCCTTGTGCCCGGTGCGCTGCCGCAGCAGACCCCAGCCCTGGGCGAGGATCGACCGGTTCAGGCCGGACTTCTGCGCCACCTGCCTGCCCGGCCGCTCCACGGTTCCCTTCGCGGAGCGGGTCATCGACTTGATGTTCAGCTTCTCGAACCGGATGAGGCCGTAGGAGCGGGCGAGCATGGTGCTGGTCTTCTCGCACCAGTCCTTGCGCCGGTTCGCCTCCCGTGCCCTGAGCCCGGCCACGATCGCATGCGCGGCCGCCTTGGCAGGGCTGCCTTTAGGGGCCCTGGCCGCCCGCCGCTGGTGTTTGCGGATCTGGGCGCGCTCACGAGTGGTGAGCTGGGGGCAGTTCAGTGTCCGGCCGTCTGAGAGGGCGGCGGTGATCGTGACACCCCGGTCGATGCCGATCACCGTGTCCGTGCCCGGCCCCTCGACCGGGTCGGGAACGACCGCGAAGGCGATGTGCCACTGCCCGTTGCGGAAGGTGACCCGGTACGTCTTCGCGGCGGGCAGTTTCGCGCCCTTGCCCTGGGCGCTGAGGCGGAAGCGGACCCACCCGCAGCCGGGCACCTTCACCTGCGCCCAGCGCCGGTTCAGCCTCTGCACGACCACCGAGCGGCCCATGACCTGCCTGCCGGTCCTCGCGTTCAGCTTCGCCGACCCGTCCGCCTCGCATTCCGGCACGCGGTCGGTGCCGATGACCCGGAAACCCTCGTGCACATGCTTCCTGCGCCAGGTCGGCTCACCGAACCCGGACGTGAAGCGAGCGTTCCTGGCCCGGGCGAAGTCCTTCAGCGCCTGCTGCTGCACATCCGCATTTCCCGCACCCAGCCACGCGTTCTCCCGCCGGGCCTCGGTCAACTGACGGCACTGCTCCGCGAAACCAGGCGCGGACCTGCGCCCCGGCCTCCAGTACGTGTGCTGCTCGACGGCAAGGTTCCACACGTATCTCGCGTGCGCGCAGTGCGTGAGCATCTGCTCAGCCTGCGCGCGCGACGGATACATCCGGAACCGTGACATGCCGCGAACCTAGACACCCCGTTCCCCTCCCGCGCACCTCTTCGACCAACATCACCCAGGAGAGTGACCCCTCACCCGCCTTGCCCCCCGGCCCGACCAGCCTCCGGTGGGTCTGGACCCAGCCGTGGAGGCGAAGGTGCTGGGGCTCCGAGGGCGGGTGCGGTTCGGCGGCAGAACGGGCAATCGGGGTGTGGGCGGCGGTTCTCGCGTATCTTGACCAGGGCCGCCGAAACGCTCCCTTCACGGACCCCACCCGGGGCCCGCGCCGCGCACACGCCGTAGACGGGCGACAACTCCCGGTGGCCCATGGGGCGTTGAAACCAGTTTGTCCCACGAATCTCTCATCAATTTCTGAGTCGTCTGAACACTCCTGGGACTCGCCGCGTACTTGATGGAGCCGCTTCACTCCTGTCGGGCGCCTCGATGCCCCGCAAGGAAGTCAGAGGAGTTCCATGGGACGCAACACACGCAAACGACGTTCGCCGCTGGCCGTCCGGGCCATCGCCGCATCCGCGGCGCTCGCGGTCGCGGGCGGCGGCCTGGTCTGGGCGAACTTCTACGCCTCAGCGGGTGAGTCGAAGTCCGGTCAGAACAGCACGCTGGCCTCCGCGCAGGTGGCCACGATCGACTGCCCGGACGTCGGTCAGCAGCTGACGAACGTGCCCCAGCGGGCGCGCCAGGGTGTCGCCAAGGAGCTGGCGCTGCTGGACCAGCAGATCACCGAGGCCTACAAGCGCCTCGCTGACACGCGCCAGGCCCAGGCGGGAGACGCCGGCTTCGTCAACAACGCCATCATCGGCCCGCTCCAGTCCAAGCGAGTCGCCACCCTCGACCGGATCGGCATCAACATCCGGAACGCGGGCGGGCAGGTTCCGCAGGGCATGGACCAGCTCGCCGGCTGCAAGGGCGTCGCCGACCCGAACCAGACCAACGCGGGTGGAGGCCAGGACCAGGGCGGCAACAACGACGGCCAGGACCAGAACCAGGGCGGTGACGGCCAGAACCAGGGTGACGGCCAGAACCAGGGCGGCGACGGCCAGAACCAGGGTGACGGCCAGAACCAGGGCGGCGACGGTCAGAACCAGGGTGGCAACGGCCAGGGCGGCAACGGTCCGGTCGCGGGCGACTTCATCGACATCAACCAGGTCCAGCCGAACGGCGGCCCGAAGGGTGTCGGCGGCAACGGCCTCGCGGCCAACGGTGACGGCGGCTCGACGGGTACCTTCACCACCAACTGCGGCACCAACGAGAACGAGCTCCGCAACTCGGACAACGTGATCGTGGCCCCCGGTGTCAGCAACGGTGCCCAGCACCAGCACGACTACGTCGGCAACCAGAGCAACAACGCCTTCGCGAGCGACCAGGACCTGGCCAACGCGCAGACCACCTGCCAGAACCAGGGCGACAAGTCCTCCTACTTCTGGCCGGTCATCCGTCTGCAGGACGGCACGAACGACATCGACGCCAACGCGCCCGGCGGTGGCCAGGACGGCAACGTCGGCAAGATCGTCGAGCCGAGCCAGGCCGAGCTGAAGTTCGTCGGCAACAAGCAGGGCGACGTCGTCGCGATGCCGACCGCGCTGCGCATCATCACCGGTGACGCGAAGTCCTTCGTGAACGGTCTGAACAACGCCAACACGAACTGGAGCTGCACGGGCTTCGAGGACCGTGTGGTGACGGACAAGTACCCGATCTGCCCGCAGGGCAGCTCCGTGGTCCGGACGTCCTTCTTCCAGAGCTGCTGGGACGGCCAGAACATCGACAGCGCCAACCACCGCACGCACGTCGACTTCGTCGAGCAGGACGGCAGCTGCTCCAACGGCTTCCAGGCCATCCCGCAGCTCCAGGTCCGCCTGGTCTACGACATCCCGGCCCCGTCCGTCCAGAACGGGCAGCTGCAGAACGCGTACGCGATCGACTCCTTCCCGGACCAGCTGCACAAGGCCATCACCGACCACAACGACTTCATCAACTTCTTCGACGAGAACACGATGAACCAGGTGGTCGACTGCATCAACAGCGGCCAGGACTGCCAGTAGTCCTGAAGCAGTCACAGTCATCCTGAAGCGGTGACGAGGAAGCCGGCGGTGGGATTCCCACCGCCGGCTTTCGTTTTCCCTCGCGGTCGGTCAGCCGCTGTGGTTGCCGTTGTTGTGGCTGCCGCCGGGGTTCATGTGCTCGGACCCCTCCTGCACCTCTCCGCCGAGCGTGCCCTGCAGCCCGCCCACCGTCTTCTTCTCCCCGACGGCGACCCACTTGCGGCCGACGAGGTAGTAGCCGCCGTAGTCCTTGGCGCCGGCCAGCCATTCCGCCTGGCCCCGGTCGGTGGCGAAGGTCGCGAGGACGAACTTGCCGTCGAAGTCGCCGTCCTTGTTGGTGCAGAGGGCCTGCCGGATGGTGTCCGCGTCGGTCTGCATGTCGGGCTTGCAGCCCACCTCGCCCGCGATGTGCTCCAGCGTGCCCGTCGCCGTCTTCGGGACGGCGGCCTCGGCGTCGTCGCCCGAGCCGCAGCCGGTCAGCAGCAGCAGGGCGGCGACCGTGCCGGCCGCGCTCCCCGCAAGGCTCTTCCTCGTCAAACTCATCCGTACCTCCGGGTCCATTCAGGCGACGTGAACTCGCCAGCTCCGTGCGCACCGTTGTTCACGGACGGTCGCCCAGTTAGCGTGCCGCCACTGTCGACACAGGGGGCACACAGACATGAACAGTCCGTCGCGACGCACGGTGCTGGGCTCGGCCGGTGTCATCGGCCTCGGAACCTACCTGCAGTGGTCGGCCCCGGCCCACGCCGCAGAGAGCCCCGGCGAGGGCCCCGCCTTCGATACGGCTCCCGCGCGCTCCGCGCTCAATCGGCTGCTGCCCGGCCACGCCGGACAGTTCCGGCTCAGTCTGCTCGACCGCAGCGGCACCGTCGACCGCTTCCGGGTCACGGGCACCACCGGGAGCATCCGGGTCCAGGCCACGACGCCCGCCACCCTGCTCATGGGCGTCCACTGGTACCTCAAGTACGTCTGCGGGGCGCACCTCGCCTGGAACGGCAGCCAGCTGGACCTGCCCAAGCGCCTCCCGGC
>NZ_JARGEE010000553.1:0-5060 GCF_033794485.1 Streptomyces sp. MB09-02B | reverse complement strand
GGCCCCTACAGGATGGCCCGCCCCGCGGCCCCCCGGTCCAGCGAGTGCCGGAACCCGGCCCGGTACGCCACGTGGTAGTCCGTCCACGTCGGCTCGACGACGGCGACGGCCAGCGCCTCGGTGCCGTCGACGAGCGTGAGGTGGGCGGTCGCCCCTATGTCCTCGGCCAGCGACCGCAGCGCGGGCAGCGCGGCCTCCCGCACCAACGGGTGCACCTGCCGTCCGAGCCGCAGCACCCCCAGCCCCACCCGGGCACGTCCGCCCAGGTCACGACGGACGAGCGAGTGCTGCTCCAGGGTGGCGAGCAGGCGGTAGACAACGGTCCGGTTGACCCCGAGCTTGTTGGACAGTTCGGTGACGGTCAGGCCGTGGTCGGTGTCGGCGAGCAGCTTGAGGACACGCAGTCCCCGATCAAGCGTCTGAGAGGTCTCCGCGGTCACGACGCCCACTCCTTCTTGGTGAGGGCGGCGACCCCTGTCACGGCTGATGCGTCACCGGTCCCGTTCGGCGACGCGCTACAGAGGCCGCCGATCGGCTGAACCCGGATGATCCGGGCGGAGTCGCTTCACGGCTGCGCTCCGCGGCGGCGCTGCCACGGGGCGTTTGCGTAGCGGGACAGTAGACGAGCGGGTTCGCTGAGCGGAAGACTCCGTCCAGAATCCGGGCAGTGACCGGTACGGACTACTTCGCTTTGTCGCGAAATGTACGGGCGCACGGCACACGGCACGCACCGCCGGAAAGCAGGCGCACGCAACCCCGGAGCGCCCTCTCGGTACGCCCCCGGAGCACACGCACGAGACGCGCCCTGGAGCGCATCCACGACACGCACCCCGGAGCGCATCCTCGTCACGCCTCCACAGCGCGCTCCCCCGGTGGCGTCACTTCATCCGGGTCGCCCACTCCTGCACCTTGGCGATCCGCTGGCGCAGCTGGCCCGCCGTGGCCTCGGCGCTCGGCGGTCCGCCGCACACCCGCCGTACCTCGGTGTGGATGACACCGTGCGGCTTGCCGCTCTGGTGGGAGTAGGCGCCGACCATGCCGTTGAGCTGCTTCCGCAGCTCGAGGAGTTCCTTGTGGGTGACCACGGGCCGCCGGTCGGCCGGCAGCTCCACCAGGTCGGCCTCGGCGTCGGGTTTCTTGCGGCTGTGCGCGATCTGCCGTGCCTGCCGCTTCTGCAGCAGCAGCTGCACCTGGTCGGGTTCCAGCAGCCCCGGAATGCCGAGGTAGTCCTGCTCCTCCTCGCTGCCGGGGTGGGCCTGCATGCCGAACTCGGCGCCGTTGTACATGACCCGGTCGAACACGGCGTCGGATTCCAGCGCCTCGAACGGCAGCATGTCCTGCTCGCCGGTGTCCTCGTCCTGCTCCCGCTCCGCCTCCGCGAGGAGCTTGTCCTCCTCGGCGTACGGGTCCTCCTCGCCCGCCTTCTTCGGCTTGTCGAGGGCGTGGTCCCGCTCGACCTCCATCTCGTTGGCGAAGGTGAGCAGGTCGGGCACGGTCGGCAGGAACACGGACGCGGTCTCGCCGCGCCGCCGGGACCGTACGAAACGCCCCACGGCCTGGGCGAAGAACAGCGGGGTGGAGATGGTGGTGGCGTAGACCCCGACGGCCAGCCGGGGCACGTCGACCCCTTCGGACACCATGCGCACCGCGACCATCCACCGGTCGGTGTTGTGGCTGAACTCGTCGATCCGGTCCGAGGCACCGGAATCGTCGGACAGGACGACCGTCGCGCTCGTCCCCGTGATCTCCCGGATCAGCTTGGCGTAGGCGCGGGCGGAGTCCTGGTCGGTGGCGATGACGAGGGCGCCGGCGTCCGGGATGGCCTTCCTGACCTCGGTGAGCCGCTGGTCGGCGGCGCGCAGCACGCTCGGCATCCACTCGCCGCGCGGATCCAGCGCCGTACGCCAGGCCTGGCTGACCGCGTCCTTGGTCATGGGCTCGCCGAGGCGCGCGGCGATCTCGTCGCCCGCCTTGGTGCGCCAGCGCATGTTGCCGCTGTACGAGAGGAAGATGACGGGCCGCACGACGTTGTCGGCGAGCGCGTTGCCGTAGCCGTAGGTGTAGTCGGCGGAGGACCGCCGGATGCCGTCCGCCCCCTCCTCGTACGTGACGAAGGGGATGGGGTTGGTGTCGGACCGGAACGGCGTACCGGTGAGCGCGAGCCGTCGGGTGGCGGGCTCGAACGCCTCCAGACAGGCCTCGCCCCAGGACTTGCTGTCACCGGCGTGGTGGATCTCGTCGAGGATGACGAGGGTCTTGCGCTGCTCGCTGCGGTTGCGGTGCAGCATGGGCCGTACGCCCACACCCGCGTAGGTGACCGCGACGCCGTCGTACTCCTTGCTGAGCGGCCCCGCGCTGTACTCGGGGTCGAGCTTGATCCCTATCCGCGCCGCGGCCTCCGCCCACTGCTTCTTCAGATGCTCGGTGGGCGCCACGACCGTCACCTGCTGCACGACGTGGTGATGCAGCAGCCAGGACGCGAGCGTCAGCGCGAAGGTCGTCTTACCGGCGCCCGGCGTCGCGACCGCGAGGAAGTCCCGCGGCTGCTCCTGGATGTACTTCTCCATCGCCCCCTGCTGCCAGGCACGCAGCTTGCTGGCGGTACCCCACGGGGCACGGCCGGGGAAGGCGGGCGAGAGGTGGT
Organism: Streptomyces sp. MB09-02B; assembly: GCF_033794485.1. NCBI lineage: Bacteria > Bacillati > Actinomycetota > Actinomycetes > Kitasatosporales > Streptomycetaceae > Streptomyces > Streptomyces sp. MB09-02B. Next base: position 2,416 of record NZ_JARGEE010000553.1, on the reverse strand, counting down.
GGTTCGAGGAGGAGGTGGCGGTGGTAGTCACGGTCTCCGGTGGGGGTCGAGCGGCTCGGCGGGTAGCCCCGGGGCGACTCGCGCGGCGACTCGGACACCTCGGCTACGTATGACAACCGGGCCACCCTACCGGCGCCCCGGTTCCGCCAACGCGCGAACTGCGCCGGGGCGCCCGGGGATGGGACCGAGGTCACATCGCTACTCGGCCAGGTCCCGCAGCACCTCGGAGATGGCCTTGACCTCGTCGAGAGCACCGGTCGAAACGGCGACGACCAGGCGCTCCGCAACATCGATGTCCGGCCGCAGCTGCACCTCGTTCATCGCGAGGAAGACGACGCAGGACACCCAGGCCGTGCGTTTGTTGCCGTCGATGAAGGGGCGGTTGATCGCCAGCGACTGGAGGAGTGCGGCCGCCTTGCCGAACACGTCGCTGTATGCCTCCTGCCCGAACATCGAAGCCGAGGGGCGGTGCACGGCCGACTCCAGCAAACCGGCATCGCGCACGACGACGACCTGGTCATCGACCGCGTGTTCGGCGATGGCCAGGACGTCCTCGGCCGACAGGTAGACACAGGTCACTTCAGCCGCTCCAGCAACTCGGCCCACTTGACGGTCTGCTCTTTGGCAGCCTTACGGGCCAGCGACTTGTGGGCCGTCCTGGCCAGATAGTCGTCCACGGCCCGCAGCAGTATGGCGTGCATGCTGGTGCCCTCCTCCTCGGCGCGCAGCTTCAGAGCTTCCGTCTGGTCGTCACGAAGACGCAGGTTCATAGCCATACCAAAACGGTACCACTCGCGAGGGGTCAAAGTGGTACCACTTTCAGTTCGCAGACACCCGCAACCGCGTGGTCACCCAGGCCCCCACCAACGCCACCCCCGCCATCGGCAGGAACACCGCGACGAAGGCGGCCGGGTGGGAGGCGGTGCCGGCGGCCGTGGTGGCCGTGTGGCCGACCGCGCCGCCGCCCAGCGCGGCGAAGGCGGCGCCGCCCGCCGCGAGGAGCAGCGCGTTGGTGAGACCGTCGGAGATCTGGAGCGCGGCGGAGTTGGTCCCCGCCTCCTCGGGCGCGGACAGCTGGAGCAGAAGCACGCTGGTGGAGGAGATCACCAGCCCCATCCCGAAGCACCCGAACGCCCAGGCGACGGCCACGATCCACACGGGGACGGAGTCGACCAGCACCCCCGGCAGCGTGGTGATCGCCGCCGCGACCAGCACCATCCCCACCGTCATCAGCCGCTCCCGGTACGGCTCCACCCGCGCCCGGGCCTGCACCCACGACCCCAGTGCCCAGGTCCCCCCGCCGGCCGCCAGCGAGAACCCGGCGAGCGTCGGCGACAGCCCCCTCTGGGTCACCAGCATCAGCGGCACGAACGACTCGGCCGCCACGAACGAGCCCGCGGCGACGCCGCGCAGCAGCACCACCGACGGCAGCCCCCGCACGGCCCGGTACGTCCCCCTCGGCAACAGCCCCAGCACGGCCGGCACCAGCAGTGCGGCACCCGCCACCGCCGGCACCAGGGACCACCACGACAGGTCCTGAGCCGCGTACTGCAACAGCCCTGCCCCGAGGGAGATCCCGAAGGCGAGACGAATACGGCGGCGGTCGAAGGAGGGGGCCGGGGCGGAAGCAGAGGACGGGGACGAGGGTGAGGACGACGGCGAGGGCGAGGACGTCACCGGCCCGGAAGCCCTCCGTCGTATCTGTGGCAGGGCCAACGCCAGCGGCAGTACGACGAGCGCCGGGATGCCCAGGAACACCCAGCGCCAGCCCAGTTGTTCGGTCACCGCGCCCGAGGCGAGCGGGCCGACCACGGAGGGGACGACCCAACTGGCCGCGAAGGCCGCCATGATCGAGGGCCGCAGCCGCTCGGGGTACGCGCGCCCGACCACGACGTACAGCGCGACGATCACCAGCCCGCCGCCGAGCCCCTGCACGGCCCGGCCGAGGACGAAGAGCCACATCGCGCCGGCCGTCCCCGACAGCACCAGCCCGGCCGCGAAGGTACCGATCCCTGCCGTCAAAGCGCCGAGCGGCCCCCGCCGGTCCGCCCACTGCCCCGCCAGCACCATGCCGAACAGGCTCGTGGTGAAGTACGCCGAGAACGCGAAGCCGTACACCGAGATCCCGTCCAGCTCACGCGCCGCGACGGGCATGGCCGTGCCGACCGCCATGGCCTCGAAGGCGATCAGCAGCACGACGGAGACGATCCCGATACTGAGCCCCCGGTAGGAACGGCTCAGCACACTGTCCTCACGGTCGGCGACCGACGTCGGGGCGGGGCTCCGCGTGACACCCGCGCCACGCCGTTCGGAATCGACCATACCCGCCAGCGTAAGGGGCACGACAGACTTTCGCCCCTGTCCAAAGCCCCGCACCCCCCGAGACCTTGGTCGTACGCCCAGCCCGCGCCCACCC
>NZ_JARGEE010000552.1:0-5066 GCF_033794485.1 Streptomyces sp. MB09-02B | reverse complement strand
GGGGTGGGGCGTGGGGTTCGTGGGCGACCGCGCTTTCGGTGTGGCTGGTCGCGCAGTTCCCCGCGCCCCTTGAGGGGCGCGGGTGGTGCCCTTTCTCAGGTGCGCAACGAATCTGCGCGCGGACCCGGCCGCACGCAATGAATCGTCCATCGGTGCGCAATGGCCGCCGCTTGTCCAGGTCGGCGCGGCGGCCGTACCGTCTTTCTGGCCGCCTTTCTGGCACCCGAATCCCCCTTTGCCCCGGTGAGGAACACGCATGCGTACCGCCCTGCTCCAGAGCTCCGGTCGCCCCGGCTCGGTCGTCGGCAACCTGAAGGTGCTCGACGAGGCCGCGGGACGGGCCGGCGACGCCGGGGCTGGGCTGCTGGTGGCGCCGGAGATGTTCCTGACGGGGTACGCGATCGGGGACGACGTCGCGCGGCTCGCCGAGGCGGCCGACGGCGACTCGGCCGACGCGGTGGCCGAGATCGCGGGGCGCCACGGCGTCGCGATCGTCTACGGGTACCCGGAGCGCGCCGGTGAGGTGGTCTTCAACTCGGCGCAGCTCGTCTCCGCCGACGGCGTCCGGCTGGCGAACTACCGCAAGACCCATCTCTTCGGCTGCTTCGAACGCGACCACTTCACGCCGGGCGAGCGCAGCGTCGTCCAGGCGGACTTGGGCGGTCTCCGCGTCGGGCTCCTGATCTGCTACGACGTGGAGTTCCCGGAGAACGTCCGCGCCCACGCCCTCGCCGGCACCGATCTGCTGGTGGTGCCGACGGCCCAGATGCATCCGTTCCAGTTCGTCGCCGAGTCGATGATCCCGGTGCGGGCCTTCGAGAACCAGATGTACGTCGCGTACGTCAATCGGGTAGGTCAGGAAGGGGAGTTCGAGTTCGTCGGGCTCTCCACGCTGGCCGGCCCCGACGGGGTCGCGCGCACCCGCGCCGGACGCGGCGAGGAGCTGGTGTTCGCGGACGCCGACCCCGCCCTCGTCGCCGCCTCCCGCGAGGCCAACCCGTATCTGACGGACCGCCGCCCCGGCCTCTACGGGTCCCTGGTCTGAAGCCCTCTCTCCCAGTTGTCGCAAGGAGTCCGTACCCCATGACGTCCACGGTGCCCAACGCCGTCCAGCACGCCGACGAGCAGCAGCCGCCGATCACCATGTTCGGCCCGGACTTCCCGTACGCGTACGACGACTTCCTCGCCCACCCGGCGGGCCTCGGCCAGATACCGGCGACGGAGCACGGCGCCGAGGTCGCGGTGATCGGGGGCGGTCTCTCCGGCGTCGTGGCCGCGTACGAGCTGATGAAGATGGGTCTGAAGCCGGTCGTCTACGAGGCCGACCAGATCGGTGGCCGGCTGCGGACCGTGGGCTTCGACGGGCCCGGCACCGACGGCCTCACCGCCGAGATGGGCGCGATGCGCTTCCCGCCCTCCTCGACGGCCCTCCAGCACTACATCGACCTGGTCGGACTCGAGACCCGCCCCTTCCCCAACCCCCTCGCGGAGGCGACCCCCTCGACGGTCGTCGACCTCAAGGGCGAGTCGTACTACGCCGAGACGATCGAGGACCTGCCGCAGGTCTACCGTGACGTCGCCGCGGCCTGGAACAAGTGCCTGGAAGAGGGCGCCGACTTCTCCGACATGAACCAGGCCATGCGCGAGCGGGACGTGCCGCGCATCCGGGAGATCTGGGCGAAGCTGGTGGAGAAGCTCGACAACCAGACCTTCTACGGGTTCCTCTGCGACTCCGAGGCCTTCAGGTCCTTCCGGCACCGCGAGATCTTCGGCCAGGTCGGCTTCGGCACGGGCGGCTGGGACACCGACTTCCCGAACTCCATCCTGGAGATCCTGCGGGTCGTCTACACCGAGGCCGACGACCACCACCGCGGCATCGTCGGCGGCTCCCAGCAACTGCCGCTGCGGCTGTGGGAGCGCGCGCCGGAGAAGATCGTCCACTGGCCCCACGGCACCTCGCTGGCCGAGCTGCATGTGGGCGGCGAGCCGCGCCCGGCCGTGACCCGGCTGCACCGCACGGCCGGCAACCGGATCACGGTCACCGACGCGACCGGCGACATCCGCACCTACCGGGCGGCGATCTTCACCGCCCAGTCCTGGATGCTGCTGTCGAAGATCGCCTGTGACGACTCGCTCTTTCCGATCGACCACTGGACGGCCATCGAGCGGACCCACTACATGGAGTCCAGCAAGCTCTTCGTGCCCGTCGACCGGCCGTTCTGGCTGGACAAGGACGAGGTCACCGGCCGGGACGTCATGTCGATGACGCTCACCGACCGCATGACGCGCGGGACGTACCTCCTCGACGACGGCCCCGACCGGCCCGCCGTCATCTGCCTCTCCTACACCTGGTGCGACGACAGCCTGAAGTGGCTGCCGCTGTCGGCGAACGAGCGGATGGAGGTCATGCTGAAGTCGCTCGGCGAGATCTACCCGAACGTCGACATCCGCAGCCACGTCATCGGCAACCCGGTGACCGTCTCCTGGGAGAACGAGCCGTACTTCATGGGCGCGTTCAAGGCGAACCTGCCCGGCCACTACCGATACCAGCGGCGCCTGTTCACCCACTTCATGCAGGACCGGCTGCCGGACGACAAGCGGGGCATCTTCCTCGCCGGCGACGACATCTCCTGGACGGCAGGCTGGGCGGAGGGCGCGATCCAGACCGCGCTCAACGCGGTCTGGGGCGTCATGCACCACTTCGGCGGTGCCACGGACGGGACCAACCCCGGCCCGGGAGACGTCTACGACACGATCGCGCCCGTCGAACTCCCCGAGGACTAGGGCGGTTCCGAGGGAGGGCTCAGACGCCGGCCGCCCGAGCCGAGGCGTACACCTCCGCGGCCACGTCCTTGAGTTCCTCGGCGTCCCGCAGGCCGTACTGGAGGTCGAGAAAGATCTCGTCGAGGCCGATCGCGGCGTGCGCGGCGAGGTCGTCGGCCAGTTGTGCGGAGTTGCCCTGGAAGGGGTGGCGATCGGCGCCCTCGTAGGGCTTGGCCTGGTACTGCACATTGATGCGCAGTACCGAGCGGAGCGGTCTGATGCGACGGCGTTCGGCTGCCAGGGCGCGCAACTGGTGCCACTGGGAAGCCAGTTCGTCGACTCCCAGACCTACCGGCAGCCAGCCGTCGGCATGGTCGACGAGCCGGCGCCGGGCCCGCGCGGTGCTCCCGGAGAGCAGGATGGGTATGGGGCGCCGGGGCTTGGGGCCGACCACGGCCGAGGCGATCTTCGTGAGCCTGCCGTCGTACGACACCGGATCCGGGCCCCAGACCGCGCGGCACACCCCGATCAGCTCCTCCAGCACCTGGCCGCGCTCCTCGAAGGGCCGGACGGCCGCCGCCGCGTACTCGTCGAGGGACCAGCCCGTGCCGAGCCCGGCGACCACCCGGCCGCCGCTGGCGGCGTCCAACGAGGCCAGGGACTTGGCGAGTTGGAACGGCACGTGCAGCGGGGCGATCAGGCTCGTGCCCAGGCGGGCCCGCTCGGTGGCCGCTGCGGCCAGGGTGAGGGTGACCAGCGGCTCGGCCACGTGCCGGTAGTGGTCCGGCCAGGGGAGCCCTTCCAGGCCGTACAGGCCCTGCGACGGCGGTTCCGGGAACAGCGCCCGTTCGAAGACCCACAGGCTGTCGTAGCCGATGTCCTCGGCCGTGCGCGCCACGTCGGGCACGTCCTTTCCGATGTCGTACTGCCGCATCTGGGGAAGGGCGAGCCCGAGTCGTAACGCCATGCCGTGTGCTCCTCCGCGAGGGATCTTCTCAAGTCGAACGTATTACGTTCACATGAGAGGGTGGCAGTCGGCCCGCTCGGGCATCGGCGTCAGCAGCATGCGGCCGGCGAGGCCCACCGCCGCGTCCAGCCGGTGGGCGAACTCCGCGGCCAGGTCCGGGAGTCCGCGCAGCGCCCACAGCGCGCGGGCGGCCGACCAACTGGCCTCACGGGCGCGTTCCAGGCTCCACGCGCCGAGCAGATGGGTGAGCGGATCGGCGATCTGGAGCAGATCGGGGCCCGGCATCAGCTCCTCGCGGATACGTTCCTCCAACGAGACCAGGACATCGCCCACTTGCTCGAACTCGTCCTCCAGGTCGGCTGGTTCGCAGCCGAGCGTACGACAGGTGTCCACGACGGCCAGCGCCAGATCGTGCCCGATGTGCGCATTGATGCCGCAGAGGGCGAACTGCAGCGGACCTACCCCGGGATGACGCCGGAACTGCAGCAGCGGCCGCCAGCACGCGGGTGCGGGGCCGCCCTCGGCGACTCTCAGATACCGCTCTGCGAAGAGCACGTCCAGGGTGATCGCGGCCTCGGCGTCCGGGAAGTGACCGGTGTCCAGGCGCCGGCCGATGGCCTCCGTGACGGCGAGGTAGACCCCGTTGAAGACCGCGATCCCGTCCCGCTCGGGAAGGACCGCGTCCAGGGCGCGCATACGGGCAACGACCGCGCCCACCGCGTCGACCGCGCCCACCGCGTCGACCACGGCCGCCGTGACTGTCGCGTCCACGGCCCCTGTCGGATCCACGGAGATGCCCGCTGGGTCCACGGAGATGATCGCCGGATCCACGGAGATGATCGCCGGATCCACGGAGATGATCGCCGAGGCCACACAGATGTCCGCCGGGCTCGCGGAAGTGTCCGCCGAGTCCACGGAATTGGTGAAATGTTCCCACTGCGCCATAGGGGGCAGGTTCGCAGGCCTACGCTGACACCGGTGCCGCCGTGCCAGGCGCGTCCCCGGAACGGGGTAACGCGGGCGCGGCGGGAAAGGCCGGGGAGCCGACGCAGCGCGGTCCGGGGAGTCAGGGGGAGCACCACGTGTCAGGCCTACGCGCCCAGCGGCTGGCCGAACGCCGGGCCGACCGTCGGCGGGCGGTGAGGCGCGGTGCCTTGGCGGCCGCCGCGTCGATCGTGGCCGTCGTCGGAACGATCACCGGGATGGTGGCGGCGACGGGGGGTGAGAGAGACGTCGACGAGGCCCGACCGCTGACGAGCCGCTCGTGGGGCCACCCGTCCGACCTCTCTGCCCCGTCGGCCCCCTCCGCCCTCTCCGGTTCGACCGGACCGGCTCC
>NZ_JARGEE010000551.1:0-5070 GCF_033794485.1 Streptomyces sp. MB09-02B | reverse complement strand
GGGGGAGGGGGGGGGCGGGGGTGGGCCCTGATGCCGCGCGCGTGCAGGCAGAGGACCACGACGGCCGCCAGGGTGGAGGCCGTGCCGCCCAGGAGCAGGCCGGCTCGCGCGCCCAGGGATTCGCTGAGGGCTCCGACGAGCAGGGCTCCCAGGGGCGTGGTGCCCTGGAAGACCAGGGTGTAGAGGGCCATGACGCGGCCGCGGTAGGCGGGGTCGGTGCCCAGCTGGATGCGGTGGTTGGCGGCCTGCGCGAAGCAGACGGAGCCGAAGCCGGTGCAGAAGAGCAGGACAGCGGCCGCGAGCTGGGTGGGAGCCAGTCCCGCCAGGGTCTGGAAGATGCCGAAGCCGGCCGCGGCTGTGATGACCAGGCCCAGTGGTGGTCGGCCGCGGCGGAGTGTCGTGGCGACCGCGGCGATGAGTGAACCTGCCGCGAGTGCCGTGCTGAGCAGTCCGAACGCGGCGGCGTCGGCGTGGAAGACGGTCTTGGCGAGCAGCGGCAGGACGAGCTGGAAGTTGAAGCCCAGCATGCCGATGACCGCGACGAGGATCATCGGAAGGAGCAGGTCGGGGCGGTTCGCCATGTGGCGGATGCCGTCCATGACGCGGGCGTGCCGGGGCGGGGGGCCGGTGCGGTGGAGTTCCGCGGGGCGCATCAGGCGCAGTGCCGCCACCGTCGCCAGATAGCTCGCGGCGTTCAGCAGCATGACGGGGCCGGTGCCCAGCCAGCTGATCAGCAGCCCGGCCGTGGCCGGGCCGATCACGCGTGCGGTGTTGAAGTAGGCGGCGCTGAGCGCGGAGGCGTTGGGCAGCAGCTCTGCGCCCACGAGTTCGCTGACGAAGGACATGCGGGTGGGGACTTCGACGGCGTTGACGGTGCCGAGGCCGAGGGCGAAGAGGTAGATGTGCCACAGCCGTACGCCGTCGGCCAGGACCAGCACGGCCAGTGCGAGGGCCAGCGTTCCCGAGGCGAGGTTCGCGGCCGTCAGCAGGCGCCGCTTGTCGTAGCGGTCGGCCAGGCCGCCCGCGTACAGGGTGAGCAGGAGCAGCGGGGCGAACTGCAGCGCGGTCACCACGCCCAGGGCCGTGCCCGAGTCGCCGGTCAGTGACAGCACGAGCCAGTCCTGGGCCACGACCATCATCCAGGTGCCGGCGACGGAGATCAGCTGGCCGGCTGCGAACAGTCGGAAGTTGCGGACGGCCAGGGACTGGAAGGGGTGGGTGAGGGTGGGTTTCATGGGTTCCGCACGCCGGCGCGGCTAGGGGGCGACGGTCCAGGTGTCGCTGCCCGCGAGCAGCGCTCCCAGGTCGCCCTTGCCGTCCCGGGCGACCGCGGCGTCGAGCTGGTCGGACATCTGGGTGTCGTAGACGGGGCGGTCGACGCTGCGCAGCACGCCGATCGGGGTGTGGTGCAAGGTGTCGGGGTCGGCGAGCCGGGACAGGGCGAAGGCCGTGGTGGGGGATGCCGAGTGGGCGTCGTGGATGAGGATCTGCGACTGGTTGTCCTCGGTGACGGCGACGACCTCGAGGTCACCGGTGTGCGCATTCCGTACGACGCCCTTGGCGCCGTTCGCGCCGAAGCGGATGGGCCGGCCGTGTTCGAGGCGGATCACCGCTTCCTCGGCCCGCTGCTTGTCCTTGAGTACGTCGAAGGCTCCGTCGTTGAAGATGTTGCAGTTCTGGTAGATCTCCACCAGGGCGGTGCCCGGGTGGGCGGCGGCCTGGCGCAGTACGTCGGTGAGGTGCTTGCGGTCGGAGTCGACGGTGCGGGCGACGAAGGAGGCTTCGGCGCCGATCGCGAGGGAGACCGGGTTGAAGGGTGCGTCCAGCGAGCCCATCGGCGTCGACTTGGTGATCTTTCCGATTTCGGAGGTCGGGCTGTACTGGCCCTTGGTGAGGCCGTAGATCCGGTTGTTGAACAGCAGGATCTTCAGGTCGACGTTGCGGCGCAGGGCGTGGATGAGGTGGTTGCCGCCGATGGAGAGGGCGTCGCCGTCGCCGGTGACCACCCAGACGCTCAGGTCGCGTCGGGAGGTGGCGAGTCCGGTGGCGATGGCGGGGGCGCGTCCGTGGATGGAGTGCATCCCGTAGGTGTCCATGTAGTACGGGAAGCGGGAGGAGCAGCCGATGCCGGAGACGAAGACGATGTTCTCCCTGGCCAGGCCCAGTTCGGGCATGAAGCCCTGGACGGCGGCGAGGATGGCGTAGTCGCCGCAGCCGGGGCACCAGCGCACTTCCTGGTCGGACTTGAAGTCCTTGGCTGCGAGGGGGACGTCGGTCCGGGGGATGAGGGACAGGGCCTCAGCGGGCATCGTTGGCCTCCTGGATACGGACCGCGAGCTGCTCGGCCTTGAAGGGCATGCCGTTGACCTGGGTGAAGGACTCCGCGTCGACCAGGTACCTGGCGCGGATGAGGGTGGCGAGCTGTCCCAGGTTCATTTCCGGGATCAGTACGTGCTCGTAGCGGGCGAGGACGTCGCCGAGGTTGCGGGGGAAGGGGTTGAGGTGGTTCAGGTGTGCCTGGGCGACGGTGCCGCCGGAGGCCCTGACGCGGCGTACTGCCGCGGTGATCGGTCCGTACGTCGAGCCCCAGCCGAGGACCAGGAGCCGGGCCCGGCCGGGGGTGCTGTCCCTGGTCGAGCGGCGGGGGCCCGGGGGCGGGTCGTCGACCTCGAGGTCGGGTACCCGGATTCCGTCGATCTTGGCCTGCCGGGTGCGGACCATGAAGTCGTGGTTGGCGGGGTCGTAGGAGATGTTGCCGGTGCCGTCCTGCTTCTCGATGCCGCCGATGCGGTGCTCCAGGCCCGGCGTGCCGGGGACGGCCCAGGGGCGGGCGAGGGTCTGCGGGTCGCGTTTGTAGGGCCAGAAGACCTCGCTGCCGTCGTCCAGGGTGTGGTTGGGGCCCTGGGCGAAGGGCACCCGCAGGTCCGGGAGTTCGTCGGTCTCGGGGATGCGCCAGGGCTCGGAGCCGTTGGCCAGAGAGCCGTCGCTGAGCAGGAAGACGGGGGTACGGTAGGTGACCGCGATCCGTGCGGCCTCAATCGCCGCGTCGAAGCAGCCGGCCGGTGTCCTGGGTGCCACCACCGGCACCGGCGCCTCCCCGTTGCGCCCGTACATCGCCTGCAGCAGGTCGGCCTGCTCGGTCTTGGTCGGCAGGCCCGTCGAGGGCCCGCCACGCTGGATGGCGACGATCAGCAGCGGCAGCTCCAGCGACACCGCCAGCCCGATGGTCTCCGATTTCAGCGCCACCCCCGGTCCTGAGGTGGTGGTCACGGCCAGCGACCCGCCGAACGCCGCACCCAGTGCGGCGCCGATCGCGGCGATCTCGTCCTCGGCCTGGAAGGTGCGCACCCCGAAGTTCTTGTGCCGGGACAGCTCGTGCAGGATGTCCGAGGCGGGGGTGATCGGGTAGGAGCCCAGGTACAGCGGCAGATCGGTCCGCCGGGCCGCCGCGATCAGCCCGTACGACAGCGCCAGGTTCCCGGAGATGTTGCGGTACGTCCCCGCCGGGAACGCGTTCGTGGCGGGCGCGACTTCGTAGGAGACCGCGAAATCCTCGGTCGTCTCACCGAAGTTCCAGCCCGCCCGGAACGCGACCACGTTCGCCTCGGCGATCTCCGGCTTCTTGGCGAACTTGGTGCGCAGGAACTGCTCGGTGCCCTCGGTGGGCCGGTGGTACATCCATGACAGCAGACCCAGCGCGAACATGTTCTTGGAGCGGGCCGCGTCCTTGCGCGACAGCTCGAAGTCCTTCAGTGCCTGCACGGTCAGCGTGGTCAGCGGCACCGGATGCACGTGGTACGCCTCGAGGGAGTCGTCCTCCAGCGGAGAGGTGGCATAGCCGACCTTCTGCATCGCCCGTCTGGTGAACTCGTCCGTGTTCACGATGATCTCCGCGCCCCGCGGCAGATCCCCGATGTTCGCCCTCAGCGCCGCCGGGTTCATCGCCACCAGCACATCGGGGGCGTCGCCCGGCGTGAGGATGTCGTGGTCCGCGAAGTGCAACTGGAAGCTGGACACCCCCGGCAGCGTCCCGGCGGGGGCCCGGATCTCGGCGGGGAAGTCGGGCAGCGTCGAGAGGTCGTTGCCGAACGAGGCGGTCTCCGACGTGAAGCGGTCCCCCGTGAGCTGCATACCGTCACCGGAATCACCCGCGAACCGAATGACCACCCGGTCCAACCTACGGACTTCCTTCGTGTTCACTGTTCTCCTCAACTGTGCTGCTTCCCGGTGCCGTCCGGGGCGCAGGGGCGACGGGCGACGGGGCGCAGGGGCGACGGCGACGGGCGACGGGGCGACGGGGCGAGAATGCGCACCCCGGAGCCCTCTCACACTCCCCCGTCCCCCCAAGCCAGCCGCGCCGCCTCCATCACCGCCGGCACATCCTGATCCAGCCAGTCGACGTCCCACACCTCATCCGCGGTCAGCCACCGCAGCTCGTCATGGTCCTCCAGCGCCCGGGGCTCACCGGACAGCAGATGCGCGATCCACACCCGCAGCACATAGCCCGGCCGCACGACCCACTCACCGGGCACCCTCTCCGCGGACTTCGCCTCGACGCCCAACTCCTCCCGCAGCTCACGCACGAGCGCCTGCTCGGGAGACTCGTCGGGCTCCACCTTGCCGCCCGGCAGCTCCCACCGTCCGGCCAGCTCAGGCGGTGCGCTGCGGCGTGCGGCGAGCAGTCGGCCGCCGCTCAGCAGAGCGGCTCCCACCACCACGATCGGTTCGGTCATGCGCGGGAGCCTACGGGAGCGGACACGGGCGGCGGGGTGGGTGCATCACTTGCCGCCACTCATCCCGTTATGGCCGTTCTGCCCGATGCGTTCGACCCAGTAGAGCTGCTTGTGACCGCGGGAGTCGAGACTGTCCGCGATCTCCTGCGCTTCGGCACGCGTCGCATACCTGCCCACCCGGTAGCGATTGCCGTTGTCGTCCTGCCGTATGACGAGCCAGGGAAGAGTGATCGTGCCGTCGTTCATCCGTTCACGGAAGAAGTTCGCGGGGGTAGACGATGGCCGTGGCACCTTCGATCTCCATGACGTCCACAAGCGCACCCACCGGGATCACCAG
>NZ_JARGEE010000550.1:0-5073 GCF_033794485.1 Streptomyces sp. MB09-02B | reverse complement strand
GTGACGGCGGGCGGGTGGACGGGGGCACGGCCACTCCGCGGGCCAGTCGTGCCGCGGCCGCCGCGCCCGCGCTCGAAGCCTGGGCCACCAAGCCCGCGGCGAAGAACGTGAGCGCGCCCCAGTGCTCGTACGGGGCAGGGAAACTGCTCTGCTCCCAGCCGGGGCTGGTCTCCGCGCTGGATCCGGCGGACGGCAGCGTGCTGTGGCGGCACACCGTCGACGGCGCGGGTGCGCTGGGCGCGGGTGCCCCGCCCGTCGAGGCCGGTGGGCTGGTGCACGTGCTGACGGGCCAGGGCCGCCGGGTCCAGGCGCTCGATCCGGACACCGGCAAGGTGCGGTGGGAGCGGGACGTCTCCACGTACGGTGCCCAGCGGTACGCGGGCGGCATGCTGCTGCTGACCGCCGCCGACGGCACGGTCACCGGTGTGGACGGTGCCACCGGCGACACCGTGTGGAGCCGCCGGTTCCCGGGGCAGCAGGAGGCGTACTTCACGTGGTTCGACGGTGACCGTTCGGCCTACGTGGCGAGCGTCACCGGTGAGGGGGCGACAGCCCGGACACAGGTCACCGCGGTGGACCCGGAGACGGGTGACGTGCGGTGGGACGCCAGGCTGGACGGGCAGCTGGAACCGGTGGGGGCCCAGAACGGCTCCCTCTTCTTCGCCTCGATCGGGGGCGACTACCCCGACACGGTCGCCCTGGTCCGGTACGACCCCGGCACCGGCACCGGCACCGGCACCGGCACCGGCACCGGGAAGACCGTCCGTGTCGAGTTGCCCGTACGGCTCGAACAGGCCCACGCGGTGGTGCGCGGTGACGTCGTGTACCTGCTGAGCGGCGCGAGCGGCGCACTCGTGGCCGTCGACATGAAGGCCCGCGAGCAGGTGTGGCGGACCGAGACGGGGGTCGCGCGGGGTTCGACGCCGGTCGTCGGCGACCGCTATGTGTACTTCACCTCGTCCGACGGGCGACTGCTCGCGGTGGACGCGCGCAAGGGCCGGGTCAGCGGGCAGACCGCGTCTCGGCTCGGTGAATCGGACCGGATCACCAGTGCGCGGCCCGAGCCGGTGGTCATCGACGGCCGCGTCTGCGCGGGCATGCTCGACGGGACCGTACTCGGGCTGGACGGAAACGACCCGGCGAGCTGGTGACACCGCGGGCCGACGGCACGCTCCCGCACGCCACCGGCGCCGCCGGCGTCTGTGCCCACCGCACGACCGAGGGCCGTCCCCACCGCACGACCGAGGGCCGCCCCCACCGGGAACGGCCCTCACTCGTACGGGAGACTACGGCCGCCGCGCGGGACGACGGCGGTCCTCAGCCCAGTTTGCTGACGTCCCGCACCGCGCCCTTGTCGGCGCTGGTGGCCATCGCGGCGTACGCCCTCAGCGCGGCCGACACCTTGCGCTCCCGGTTCTTCGGGGCGTAGACGCCGTTCAGTGCCTGCTCGCGGCGGCCCAGTTCGGCGTCGTCGACCAACAGCTCGATCGAACGGTTCGGGATGTCGATGCGGATGCGGTCGCCGTCCTCGACGAGGGCGATCGTGCCGCCGCCGGCCGCCTCGGGCGAGGCGTGGCCGATGGAGAGGCCGGAGGTGCCGCCGGAGAAGCGGCCGTCGGTGATCAGCGCGCAGGACTTGCCCAGGCCGCGGCCCTTGAGGTACGAGGTCGGGTAGAGCATCTCCTGCATGCCGGGGCCGCCCTTGGGGCCCTCGTAGCGGATGACGACGACGTCGCCCTCCTTGATCTCCTTCATGAGGATCTTCTGGACGGCCTCCTCCTGCGACTCGCAGACGACCGCCGGGCCCTCGAAGGTCCAGATCGACTCGTCGACGCCGGCCGTCTTCACCACACAGCCGTCGACCGCCAGGTTGCCCTTGAGGACCGCGAGGCCGCCGTCCTTGGAGTAGGCGTGCTCGGCGGAGCGGATGCAGCCGCCCTCGGCGTCCTCGTCCAGGGTGTCCCAGCGCTCGGAGGTGGAGAACGCCTCGGCGGAGCGGACGCAGCCGGGGGCCGCGTGCCACAGCTCGACGGCCTTCGGGGACGGGGAGCCGCCCCGCACGTCCCAGGTCTTCAGCCAGTCGGCGAGGGAGGGGCTGTGGACGGAGTTCACGTCCTCGTTGAGCAGGCCCGCGCGGTGCAGCTCGCCCAGCAGGGCCGGGATGCCGCCGGCGCGGTGCACGTCCTCCATGTAGTACGTGCGGTCCTTGGCGACGTTCGGCGCGACCTTGGCGAGGCACGGCACGCGCAGCGAGACCGCGTTGATCTCGTCGAGGCCGAAGGGGACATCCGCCTCCTGGGCGGCGGCCAGCAGGTGCAGGATCGTGTTGGTGGAGCCGCCCATGGCGATGTCGAGGGCCATGGCGTTCTCGAAGGCCGCGAAGTTCGCGATCGAGCGCGGCAGGACCGTCTCGTCGTCCTGGTCGTAGTAGCGGCGGGTGATGTCCATGACCGTGTGGGCCGCGTCGATGTACAGCTGCTTGCGGGCCGTGTGCGTGGCCAGGACCGAGCCGTTGCCCGGGAGGGAGAGGCCGATGGCCTCGGTCAGGCAGTTCATCGAGTTGGCGGTGAACATGCCGGAACAGGAGCCGCAGGTCGGACAGGCGTTCTCCTCGATACGGAGGATGTCCTCGTCCGAGATCTTGTCGTTCACCGCGTCGGAGATCGCGTCGACCAGGTCGAGCGTGCGGACCGTGCCGTCGACGAGGGTGGCCCGGCCGGACTCCATGGGGCCGCCGGAGACGAAGACGGTCGGGATGTTGAGCCGCAGGGCGGCGTTCAGCATGCCCGGGGTGATCTTGTCGCAGTTGGAGATGCAGATCAGGGCGTCGGCACAGTGGGCCTCGACCATGTATTCGACCGAGTCCGCGATCAGGTCGCGGGAGGGGAGGCTGTACAGCATGCCGCCGTGGCCCATGGCGATGCCGTCGTCCACGGCGATGGTGTTGAACTCGCGCGGGATGCCGCCCGCCTCGCGGATCGCCTCGCTGACGATCCGGCCGACCGGCTGGAGGTGGGTGTGGCCCGGCACGAACTCGGTGAAGGAGTTCGCGACCGCGATGATCGGCTTGCGGCCGATGTCCGCGCCCGGTACACCGGAGGCGCGCATAAGGGCGCGGGCGCCCGCCATGTTGCGGCCGTGGGTGACTGTGCGGGACCTCAGCTCGGGCATCGCGCTCGCTCCTTCAGGGACCTTCTGAGACTGCGATCAGAGACTTCTGACTGAGTCGAGCGTACGCCCGTCGCACCAGGGGTTGGACAGGTTGTCCGGAATGCGGGATGACTGTCTCGGTTCTCGGCCGTCGGCGCGCGGTGGTGGCGCGTGGTGGTGGCGTGCGCCGTTCCGCGCGCCGCTAGAGAGGCGCGGTGAGGTGGGCCTGCACCACGGGCGCCACTCTTCTGATGATCTGCTCCGGGTCCGCCGACGCCAGTGGCTCGACCTTGATCACGTACCGCAGCATCGCGATGCCCACCAACTGCGCGGCGGCCAGTTCCGCCCGCAGCTCCGCGTCCGGCACCTCCAGGCGGTCGGCGATGCGGCGGAGCACCTGCGTGGCGATGATGCGGCGGAAGACGGCGGCCGCGGCGTCGTTGTTCACGGCGGAACGGACGATCGCGAGCAGGGGCGTACGGGTCGCCGGGTTCTCCCAGACCCCGAAGATGAACCGGGTGAGCCGATCGCCGACCCCGTCCAGCGGGCCCTCCTCGACAGCCTGCGGAGCCTGCATGGCCGGGCCGAAGGAGAGGGTGATGGCTGCCTCGAACACCTGCTCCTTCGTGCCGAAGTAGTGGTGCACCAGCGCCGAGTCCACCCCGGCGGCCTTGGCGATGCCGCGTACGGACGCCTTGTCGTAGCCGCGCTCGGAGAACTCCTCGCGGGCCGCCGCCAGGATGCGGTCGCGGGCGGCGGGCGTGTCGGCCGACTCCGTACGGGAGGGCCGGCCCCTGCGGCGGGGGGCGGTCGGGGTCACGGTCGGGGGACCCGCACGGCGGAGGCGAGATGCAGCCGGGTGAAGGCGAGCGCCTCCGCCAGGTCGGCCTCGCGCTCGGCGGCGGACATGGCGCGGCGGGTGTTGACCTCGATCACGACGTGGCCGTCGAAGCCGCTCAGGGCGAGACGTTCCAGCAGCTCGGCGCAGGGCTGGGTGCCGCGGCCCGGGACGAGGTGCTCGTCCTTGGCCGACCCCCTGCCGTCCGCCATGTGTACATGGCCGAGGCGGTCGCCCATGCGGTCGACCATGTCCAGGGCGTCCGTGCGGGAGGTCGCCGAGTGGCTGAGGTCGATCGTGAAGTGCCGGTAGTCGTCGTTCGTCACGTCCCAGTCGGGGGCGTACGCGAGCATCTCGCGGTCGCGGTAGCGCCAGGGGTACATGTTCTCGACGGCGAACCGGACGTCCGTCTCGTTCGCCATCCGCCAGATCCCGGTGACGAAGTCACGCGCGTACTGGCGCTGCCAGCGGAACGGGGGGTGCACGACGACCGTGCTCGCGCCGAGCTTCTCGGCGGCGGCCTGGGCGCGCTGGAGCTTGACCCATGGGTCCGTGGACCACACCCGCTGGGTGATCAGCAGACAGGGTGCGTGAACGGCGAGGATGGGGATCTGGTGGTAGTCGGAGAGGCGGCGCAGGGCCTCCAGGTCCTGGCTGACCGGGTCGGTCCAGACCATGACCTCCACGCCGTCGTACCCGAGGCGTGCGGCGATCTCGAAGGCCGTGGCCGTCGACTCCGGGTACACGGAGGCCGTGGACAGGGCGACCTTCGCGTCCGGGATCCGTACGGGTTCTGCCACGCGGGACAGCCTACGGGGTGGGGCCTTGGCTGCGCGCCGTCGGGGTGCGTGCACGTCGGCGACCGCGGCCCCGGTGGGGGCTGCTCGCGCAGGTCCCCGCGCGCCTGAAAAACAGGGGCTACGCCCCGTGCCTTTCATCCAGCAGCCCCGTTGCCTTTCAGGCCCGCGGGGCCGGGTCTTTCAGGCCCGCAGGGGCCTGATCTTCAGGGGCGCGGGAACTGCGCGAGAAGCCCCACGCACCCGCACCCGCACCCCCACCAGACCACCTACCACGCCACCCACCAC
>NZ_JARGEE010000054.1:0-31105 GCF_033794485.1 Streptomyces sp. MB09-02B | reverse complement strand
CCACCGACCCGACGCTCGCCCCGCCCGGCCACCACCTGCACTACATCCTCGCGCCCTGCCCCAACACCGACATCGGACCCGATGCCGCCGCATGGCGCGACCTGGCGCCCCGCTACCGCGACAGCATCCTGCGGGAACTGGAACGACGCGGGTTCGACGGCCTCGCCGACGCCGTCGAGGAGCAGGCCCTCGTCACACCGGCCGACTGGCACGCCCAGGGGCACGCGGCCGGCACCCCCTTCTCGGCCGCCCACACCTTCGCGCAGACCGGCCCGTTCCGGCCGCGCAACCTCGTACGCGGCACCGCCAACGCCGTACTCGCCGGGTGTGGCACCACCCCCGGCGTCGGCGTGCCGACCGTCCTGCTGTCCGGCAAGCTCGCCGCCGCCCGGATCACCGGCCGGCACGCGACCCCCGTCCCCACGCGCCGGCGCACCGCGTCGGCCGCACCGGAAGGAACCCCCTCATGACCGCCCGCGAACTCGACGCGGCGGGCATCACCGAGCCGGTGCTGCGCGACGCCTACACGCGCTGCCGCCGCCTCAACGCCCGGCACGGCAGGACCTACTTCCTCGCCACCCGGCTGCTGCCCGTGGCACGCCGCCCCGCCGTGCACGCCCTCTACGGCTTCGCCCGCTGGGCCGACGACATCGTCGACTCCCTGGACCCGGGTGTGCCGCCGCACCACCGCGCGGCGGAACTCGCGCTCCTGCACGAGCGCCTGGAGCGCGGCCTGCGTGACGCCCACGCACGGTCCGACCGCGACGGCGACGGCATGGGCGACGGCGTCGGTCGCGGTGCCGGCGGCGGTGCCGGCGACGGCGACCGCGTCGAGCCGGTCGTCCTCGCGCTCGCCGACGCGGCCCGCCGGTACGCCATCGACCACCGGCACTTCAGCGACTTCATGGCCTCCATGCGCAGCGACCTCGAGGTCACCGCCTACCCGACCTACGACGACCTGCGCGCCTACACGCACGGCTCCGCCGACGTGATCGGGCTGCAGATGCTGCCGATCCTCGGAACGGTGGTCCCGCGCGAGGAGGCCGCCCCGCACGCCGCCGCCCTCGGGCGGGCCTTCCAACTGACCAACTTCCTGCGCGACGTCGGCGAGGACCTGGACCGGGGCCGCCTCTACCTGCCCGCCGACCTGCTGGGCGCACACGGAGTGGACCGGGAACTGCTGTCGTGGAGCCGCCGCACCGGCCGGCGCGACCGCCGTATCACCGAGGCACTGCGCGCCTTCGAGGACCTCACCCGTGGCGTCTACCGCGAGGCCGCCCCGGGTCTCGTCATGCTCGACCCCGTCTCCCGCCCCTGCATCCGTACCGCGTTCGTGCTGTACGGGGGCATCCTGGACGCCGTCGCCCGCGACGGGTACGCGGTGCTGCACCGCCGGGCCGTGGTCCCACGTCGACGGCGCGCCACGGTGGCCGTCGACGGACTCGTACGCCTGACGGCGGCGCGGGCGGCGGCGGCACGTGCGGCGGGCGCCGGGGCGCGGTGGTCGGGACCGCCGGAGCCGGACGCCGAGCCTGCCGCCGGACACGGGCCGGCCGCCGTCACCGCCCCGCCCCACCCGCTCCACCCGCTCCACGAGGAGGTCGCGTGAGCCCCCGACGCTCCGACCGCGGCCGCGGCCGCCGACGGTACCCCCTGTCCCTGCACCGCGACCCGGTGCCCTGGGAGCGACAGCGGCCCACCTGGCGCGAGGCCCGCCCGGCCGTGATCGCCGACGCCCTCAAACGCGCGCAGGCCCGCCCGTCGGGCAACTGGTTCGTCGTCGGCGCGACCCGGGACATCCGGGACGACCGTCCGCTCGCCCGGACGATCGCGGGCCGGGAGGTCGTCGTCTGGCGTGCCGCGGACGGCCGTCTGGTCGCCGGGCCCGGCGTCTGCCCCCATCTGGGCGCGCCGCTGAAGGACAGCCCGGTGCGCTGCGGCACCCTCCGCTGCCACTGGCACGGACTCGCCCTGTCCGGCGGCCCGTTCGCGGGCTGGGAGCCGCTGCCCGCGTACGACGACGGTGTGCTGGTGTGGGTGCGGCTGGACGACGTGGGCGGCGAGCCGCCGCTCGCGGCACCCGTGCTGCCGGTACGGCCGGCCCGTGCGGCCTCGCTGTCGGCGGTCTACGTCGGCGTCGGTGTCTGCGAGCCGGAGGACGTGGTCGCCAACCGGCTGGATCCGTGGCACGGCGCCTGGTTCCACCCGTACTCCTTCGTCGACCTGACCGTCGTCGGCGCGCCCGCCGGGCAGGAGGACGGGTTCACGGTCGACGTGTCGTTCAGGCTCACCGGGCGACTCGTCGTGCCGGTGCGGGCGGTGTTCACCGCGCCCGAGCCGCGCACGGTCGTCATGCGCGTCACCGAGGGCGAGGGAGAGGGCTCGGTGGTGGAGACCCACGCGACACCGCTGGCTCCCGACGACCGGGGCAGGCCCCGGACGGCCGTGGTGGAGGCCGTCGTGGCCGCCTCGGACCGGCCCGGCTTCGCCCTGGCCCGCAGGGCGGCGCCGCTGCTGCGACCTCTCGTGCGGGCTGCCGCGGGCCGCCTGTGGCGCGACGACCTCGCCTACGCGGAGCGACGCTGGCACCTGCGCTCCACGGGCCGCTTTCCCGGCTGAACCGGCCGGACGACCGCTGGCGGCGCGGAAACCCCCGTACGCGCATCCGCTCGGCCATGTCCGCCGGAAGACAAGCCGTGTGGGCCTCCCCGGCTCACGCGGCCGTTGGCCCACCCAGGGGGGCGCAAGGAGGCGGGAACATGTCGGAGCGGCTCACGCCCGGTCCGGTGGCGCCCGTTCCGAGCCGCCCGAAGGCCGCGCTCGTGCCGGAGCCGGGCGCGGAACCGCCCCGGCACGGGGTGACGACCGGCTTCCTCGCGCGCAGGCTGGGCGTGTCACCGACGACGCTGCGCTCCTGGGACCGCCGCTACGGCCTGGGGCCCGCCGTACGGGCCGAGGGCCGCCAGCGCCGTTGGTCGCCCGACGACGTGGCGATGCTGCAGGAGATGTGCCGGCTGACGGCCGCGGGAGTGCCCCCGGCGGAGGCCGCCCGCGCCGCCATCGAGCGGGCCCGGGGGCGGGCCGCCGCCGAGGTGACCGCCGTGCCCCCGGGCGCGCGTGCCGGTGACGTCGACAACCACGAACCGGCCGGGCCGCCAACCCTCGCCCCGCCACCCGAACCGGCCGACTCGCCGGTACTCGCTACGCCGCCCGAACGCGCGGCCCCGACCGTGCGCGCACGGCGCGGTCATCTCCCGGCCTCCGCCCTGCCCCTGGGCGACGTACGCCAGGAATGCCGTGGTCTGGCCCGTGCCGCCGTCCGGCTGGACGCGGCGGCCGTCCAGGAACAACTCGAGGCCGTGGTGCGCGCCCACGGCCTCGTCTTCGCGTGGGAAGAGGTGATGGCACCCACCCTGCGGCGGTCGGCCGCAAGTGGGAGTCCTCCGGCGACCGGTACGTGGAGGTCGAGCACCTGCTGTCCTGGCACATCTCCACCACGCTGCGGCACGTGTACCTGTCGGCGCCGGGACCCGCCGGGGAGGCCGCGCCCGTCCTGCTGGCCTGTCTGCCCGACGAGCACCACACGCTGCCGCTGGAGGCCCTCGCCGCCGCCCTGGCGGAGCGGCGCGTACCGGTGCTGATGCTCGGTGGAGCGGTGCCGGCACAGGCGCTGGACGGCGCCGTACGGCGCGTCGCCCCGGCCGCGGTCGCGCTGTGGGCGCAGTCGCGGCCCACCGCCGCCCTGCCGCTGGCGCAGCGCGTCGCCGCGACCCGCTGGGGGATCCGGGGTGCGCGCAGGCAGAGTCCCGTCCTGCTGTGCGGCCCCGGGTGGGGCCGCCGTACCCCGGAGGGACTGCTGCGGCCGTCCGGACTGCACGACGCGGTGACCACGCTCGTGCCGCTCTCCGCCTCGACGCGGCCGTGAGGGCCGATGCGGCCGTGCGCGTCGCGCGCAGTCGTGAGTGTGGGGCGCGGCCGTGAGCGTCGGCGTGGTGGGGCCGCGCGTCAGTCGCCGGTCCCGTCGCGTCGGCAGTACAGGAAGAGATGGGGCTCGGGCCCGCCGTCCGGATGGTCCGGTGTGAAGACGGCGCTGTGGCGGGACAGGACCGTCAGCCCCGCCGACTCCACCATGCCGACGACGCCCTCCTCGGCGAAGCTGGTCGCGCGGACCGGCCGGCCCAGGAAGACCACCTCGACGTCCTCCACGTCAGCGGGCACGGTGGCCAGCACCAGATGCCCACCCGGCCGGAGGGCGCGGGCGAGGCGCCGCGTCAGCGCCGACTGCTCGGCACGGGTCATCTGCAGCAGCGAGAAGAACACGCACACGCCGTCGAACGTGTCCGCATCCAGGGGGAGTTCGCGGATGTCGCCGCAGCGGAAATCGGCCCCGGGGACCTGGCGGGCGGCGATGTCGACCATGACGGGCGAGACGTCGACGCCCAGCACGGAGTGGCCCGCCTCGACCAGCGCGGCCGCCGTGGGCCGCCCGGTGCCGCTGCCCACGTCCAGCGTCCGCGCGGCCGGCGGCAGCCGTTCGACCAGCCACTGAAGGGCGGACAGATGGGCCGGAGCATGGGCGAACGCCTTCTCGTAGGCGAGGCCCAGCGCGTCGAACACCACGGCGGCGGGCGGCCGTTGGTCCTCGTGTCTCACGTCGACGTCCCTTCGCTCACCGACCCGTATCGTCGCATCCGCCGCGCACAGCCACAACGCCCACCCCATGCGCGTGCGTCACGGCGGACCGGGCGGGGGAGAATGGGGACCGTACCCAACGGTCGACCTTTGCGGAGGAGCGGGGAAATGCAGGACGCGCGAGCGGGGCAGGTGGCCGGGCCCGAGGACCTCATCGACGTGGCCCGTCTGGTCACGGCGTACTACGCCCTGCGTCCGGACCCCGCCGAGCCCGGGCAGCGGGTGGCCTTCGGTACCTCGGGACACCGCGGCTCGTCCCTCGCGGCGGCGTTCAACGAGGACCACATCGCGGCCACCAGCCAGGCCATCTGTGAGTACCGCGCCGCCCAGGGCACCGACGGCCCGCTCTTCCTCGGCGCCGACACCCACGCCCTGTCCGAGCCCGCGCGGATCACGGCCCTGGAGGTGTTCGCCGCCAACGACGTGAGCGTCCTCATCGACCAGGCCGACGGCCACACGCCCACCCCGGCGGTCTCGCACGCCATCCTCACCCACAACCGCGGTCGCACGTCCGGCCTCGCCGACGGCGTGGTGGTCACCCCCTCCCACAACCCGCCCGCCGACGGCGGCTTCAAGTACAACCCGCCGAGCGGCGGACCGGCCGGTTCGGAGGCGACCTCCTGGATCCAGGACCGTGCCAACGACATCATCACGGGCGGCATGAAGGACGTACGGCGCATCCCGTACGCCCGCGCCCTGACGGCCCCCGGCACCGGCCGCCACGACTTCCTCGGCGCCTACGTGGCGGACCTCCCCGAGGTGCTGGACCTGGAGGCGATCCGGTCCGCCGGTGTACGGATCGGCGCCGACCCGCTGGGCGGCGCCTCGGTCGCCTACTGGGGCCGCATCGCCGACCAGCACGGGCTCGACCTCACGGTGGTGAACCCGCTCACCGACCCCACCTGGCGTTTCATGACGCTGGACTGGGACGGCAAGATCCGCATGGACTGCTCCTCGCCGTACGCCATGGCCTCCCTGATCGAGCGGCGCGACCGGTTCGACATCGCCACCGGCAACGACGCCGACGCCGACCGGCACGGGATCGTCACGCCGGACGGGGGCCTGATGAACCCCAACCACTATCTGGCCGTGGCGATCTCGTACCTCTTCTCGCACCGGCAGCAGTGGCCCGCGGGCGCCGGCATCGGCAAGACCCTGGTGTCGTCCAGCATGATCGACCGGGTCGCCGCGGACGTCGGCCGGCAGCTGGTCGAGGTCCCGGTCGGCTTCAAGTGGTTCGTGGACGGACTGTCCGACGGCACGCTCGGCTTCGGCGGCGAGGAGTCGGCGGGCGCGTCCTTCCTGCGCCGCGACGGCTCGGTGTGGACCACCGACAAGGACGGCATCATCCTGGCGCTGCTCGCCTCCGAGATCACGGCGGTCACCGGCAGGACGCCGTCGCAGCACTACACCGACCTGACCGACCGCTTCGGCGCCCCTGCCTACGCCCGCGTCGACGCCCCGGCCTCCCGCGAGGAGAAGGCGCTGCTGGCGAAGCTGTCTCCGCGGCAGGTCACGGCCGACACCCTCGCCGGTGAGCCGGTGACCTCCGTCCTCACCGAAGCCCCGGGCAACGGCGCCGCCCTCGGCGGCATCAAGGTCTCCACCGCCAACGCCTGGTTCGCGGCCCGCCCTTCGGGCACGGAGGACGTCTACAAGATCTACGGGGAGTCCTTCCTCGGCCCGGACCACCTGCGCCGGATCCAGGAGGAGGCCAGGTCCGTGGTACTCGCGGCGCTGAACGGCTGACGCCCGCGCCACCGGCGGTCGCGGGCCTTGTCTCGGCCGATGTGCGAGTCCGATCCGGGCTTCGTCGCCCCCTGCGGCGCATCGGCCCCCGGCAACGCGACCTGTCAGCCCGACGCCTCGCGCAGTGTCCTGTCGATCACGCTCAGCGCGCTGGTGAGCCGGGTGTAGTCGTCGGCGGTCAGGGGGCCGACGAAGTACTCCTCCACGACGGCGGCGTGGACGGCCGCCGCCCGGACGAACGTCGTACGGCCCTCCGCGGTCGGTTCCACCAGGGCCACCCGTCGGTCCTGGGGCGAGGGCACACGGCGCACCAGACCGGCCTCTTCCATGCGGTCGAGCAGTCGGGTCGTTCCACTGCTGGTCAGGGTGAGGTCGTCGGCCAGCTGCCGCTGTGAGACCTCCTCGCCCGGGCGCCGACAGAGCCGGATGAGCACTTCCATCATGGTGTGGCTGATCCCGCACTCCCGTCGCAGGGCGGCGTCGATCCGCTGTTCCATGCGGGTCGCGGACTTGATCAGCAGGCCGAAGTCCCGGACGAGTCCACTGTTGGCGGCGCGGGCGGCGGCTTCGGCGTGGGGCTCGGACATGTCGCTCATCGCCGTGAGTTTACTGCCCAAGCACATGCTGTCGCCTCACTTGCTGCTGTCTCAATTACTGAGCAAGCAATGGCTGACTAGTCAATTAAATTGTACAGTGGCCCCACCCCGGTACGAGAGGGAGAGGGAGAGCAGTGGATCTCAAGCACTGGCTCGGTCGAGCCACCGACGCGATACAGGACTGGGCCGACACCTTCGGCCCCTACCAGCCCCACCCGTCCCTCCACGTGGCCGACGACCGTTTCGTCGACGCCTTCGAGGAGTTCACGGGGAGACTCAAGGACAACTACCCCTTCTTCCACCCGCACTACGCGGGGCAGATGCTCAAGCCCCCGCACCCCGCCGCGGTGGTCGGCTACGTCACCGCCATGTTGATCAACCCCAACAACCACGCCCTGGACGGCGGTCCCGCCACCGCAGCGATGGAACGCGAGGTCGTCGCCAGGCTCGCGGCCATGTTCGGCTTCGACACGCACCTGGGCCACCTCACCACCAGCGGAACGATCGCCAACCTCGAAGCCCTGTTCGTGGCCCGCGAACTCCACCCGGGGCGGGGCATCGCCTACAGTGCCGACGCCCACTACACCCACAGCCGCATGTGCCACGTCCTCGGTATGAAGGGGCACCCCGTGCCCACCGACGCCCGGGGCCGTATGGATCTCGTCGCGCTGGAGGACCTCCTGCGCACCGGGGAGGTCGGCACGGTCGTCCTCACCACCGGCACCACCGGACTGGGCGCCGTCGACCCCGTCCACCTGGCCCTGCCCATCGCCGAACGCCATGGCGTCCGCGTCCACGTCGACGCCGCGTACGGCGGGTTCTTCACCCTCCTCGCCGGTGTCGACGGCCCCGGAGGGCTCCCCGCCGAGCCCTGGCGTGCCATCGCCCGGGCCGACTCGGTCGTCGTCGACCCGCACAAGCACGGACTTCAGCCCTACGGCTGCGGCGCCGTCCTGTTCCGCGACCCCGAGGTCGGCCGCTTCTACCTCCACGACTCGCCGTACACCTACTTCACCTCGGCCGAACTCCACCTCGGCGAGATCAGCCTGGAATGCTCACGCGCCGGCGCCTCCGCCGCCGCCCTGTGGCTCACCTTCCAACTGCTCCCGCCCACGGCCGACGGCCTCGGTCAGGTCCTCGCGGCGGGCCGCCGCGCCGCCCGGAAGTGGGCCCGACTCATCGACGACTCCGCGTACTTGACGCTCCACCAACAGCCCGAACTGGACATCGTCACCTACTTCCCGACCGTCGAACCGGCCACCCTGGCCGCTGTCGACACCGCCTCCGCGCGTGTCCTCGCCGACGGCATGACCGGCCCCGCCCCGATCTTCCTGAGCACGCTCAAGGCCGACCGAAGGGCTTTCGCCGCGCGACACCCCGGGGTCACCGCCGACGCCGACGGGGCACGCGTCCTGCGCAGCGTCCTGATGAAGCCGGAGTCCGAACACCACGTCGAGGAGTTGCACTTCAAGGTCGAGCAGCTCACCAAGGCCCGCTGACAGCCACCGCGGACGTGTCAGCCCGCCGCGGGGTACACCCGGGTCACCTTGCCGTCGGTGTCGGCCTCCAGATAGCCGGACTGGTTGTACTCGTCGCTCAGGTACACGGCCATTCCGGCCGGGGTGTCGAAGACGTCGTTGGGCTGTTTGACCAGCAGATAACGGTTCTTCGGATCGGGCACGTTGAGCTTCTTCCCCGCCTCCTTCAGGAGGGCGGGAACCTTGTCCCAGTCGAAGTCGTCGAGGCTGACCGGCTGTTCGCCACCGGCGAGCGTGCCCTTGATGATGCCCTTCTCCACGCCCCGCCCCGGGCGGTAGGTGTAGGAGTCGTACTTCGTGTCACTGCCCTCGACCATGAGCTGGGCCGACACGTAGTCCGGGTAGACCGAGAAGTCCCCGTACCTGTCACGGCCGGTCTCCTCCTCGAACGCCTTGATCGCCGTGCGGATGCCGTCCGGGGTCAGCATGCCGCCGGACTCCACGTCCTTCGGCTGCCGGGTTTCCTGGTCGGCCTCGGTCGGTGACGCGCCGCCGGTCGGTGAGGCGGACGACTTCGACTTCGACTTCGAATCCGATGTCGGGGCCGAGGTGGAGGTGGTCGGCGCGGCGTTCGCGTTCGTGTCGCGGGCGTCGTCCAGGGGCAGCAGCCACCACAGCAGGACCAGGACACCGGCGAGCGACACTCCCGACACGCCCAGCAGGACGGCGAGACGGGGCCCGCGTCGCCGTACCCCGTTCACGGGCGCGGTCGCCGGCTGGTACGGCCCGGCCCCCGGCAGTGACCGGACCAGCGGCGAGTGGCCCAGCGGTGGCTGAACGGGCGGTGAGTGGAAGGGAGATGGCGCGACGGGAGGCGCCTGGACGGGCGGCGGTCCGAAGCCGGCGGCCGTGACCCGCGTCGTACCGGCAGCGCCCGGGCCGACCCCGGTGGTGGGTGTCGGCGGGCTCAGCGGATACGACGTGGGCTCGTCCCACACGGGCGCGGTCGTCGCCCCCGACTCGACCTCGGCGAGCCGCAGATCCAGTACGGCCGCCGACGGCCGCGCCGCCGGATCCCGTACGAGCACGCTCATCAGGACGTCGCCGAGGGCACCGGCGCGCACCGGGGGCGCCACGTCGTCGTGGAGGACCGCCGCGAGAGTGGCCAGGGTGGAGCCCCGGCGCAGCGGGTGATGGCCCTCCACGGCGGCGTACAGCATCATCGCCAGCGACCACAGGTCGGAGGCGGACCCGCCCTCGTGCCCCGATATGCGTTCCGGAGCCATGAAGTCGGGCGTTCCGATGACCGAGCCGGTGGCGGTGAGGCCGCTCGTCTCGCGGATCGCGGCGATACCGAAGTCGGTCAGGACGGGGCGCCCGTCGGGGCGCAGCAGGACGTTGGCCGGCTTCACGTCCCGGTGCTGGATCCCGGCGTCGTGCGCGGCGGTCAGCGCGCCCAGCACCTGACGACCGATCCGCGCGGCCTCGGCCGGCGGCATCGGCCCCTGGGCCAGCCGGTCGGCCAGCGAGCCGCCGCTGACCAGTTCCATCACGATCCACGGGTACGTGCCGTCGCCGCCGTCGACGATGTGGTGGATGGTGACGACGTTCGGATGGTCGATGCGGGCCAGTGCCCTGGCCTCGCGCAGCACCCGTTCCCGCAGGGTCCGCGCGCCGTCCGGGTCGTACTCGGCGAGGTCCCGGTCGGGCGGGCGGACCTCCTTGACCGCCACGAGCCGGTGCAGCACCAGGTCCCGGGCCCGCCAGACCGTCCCCATCCCGCCCCCGCCGAGGCGGGTCTCCAACTCGAAGCGCCCGTCGACTACTCGTCTGACGGGGCCTCTGTCGTCCTCGTTCATGGGCGGGAGCATAGTTGCCGCGACCGACAGCCCTCGCCGCGTGGGTCCGGTCGGCTCTCGCCCCCCGTGGGCCCGGTCTCGCGGGAGGCCCAGGGAGGGCGAAGCGTCGGCGCATGCCTGCCGGTCGAGCGGAGTGGTCACCGGGGGTTCGTACGGTGACCGGCTGTTCAGAGACCCGCCGCGTGGTCGGGGACGTACGTCCGCAGGTCGCGCGGCGGGCGTTCGTAGCCGGTCGACGGCGGACGCTCCGGCAGTTCGAGCACGGGGGGCGGCACCTCGTGGTACGGCACGGACGCCAGCAGATGGGCGATCATGTTCAGCCGGGCCCGGCGTTTGTCGTTGCTCTCCACGACGTACCACGGCGCCTCGGTGATGTCGGTGTGCACCATCATCTCGTCCTTGGCGCGCGAGTAGGCCTCCCAGCGGGTGAGCGACTCCAGGTCCATCGGCGACAGCTTCCAGCGCCGCAGCGGGTCCTCCAGGCGCCGCCTGAAGCGCTCCTCCTGCTCGGTGTCGCTCACCGAGAACCAGTACTTGCGGAGCAGGATCCCGTCCTCGATCAGCATCCGCTCGAAAAGGGGGCATTGGCGCAGGAACAGCTGGTGCTCCTCCTTGGTGCAGAAGCCCATGACGTGCTCGACACCGGCCCGGTTGTACCAGGACCGGTCGAACAGCACGATCTCCCCGGCGGCCGGCAACTGCTCGACGTACCGCTGGAAGTACCACTGGGTGCGTTCACGCTCCGTCGGCTTGGGGAGCGCCGCGATCCGGGCGACACGGGGGTTGAGGTGCTCGGCGACCCGCTTGATCGTGCCGCCCTTGCCCGCCGCGTCCCGCCCCTCGAAGACCACGACCAGCCGGGCGTCCTCGGCCCGCACCCACTCCTGGAGTTTCACCAACTCCGTCTGCAGCCTCAGCAGTTCCTTCTCGTACGCCGCGCGCGACACCTTCGTCGCCTTCTTGCCGGCCATGCCGTCCTCCACCGCCCTGCGACCCCCGTCGACGAGTTCCGGAGTCACCCATGACCCCGGTCGAACACCAGAACGTCACCGTACTTTCCGGCGAGGAGCCGCGCACCCGGTACGCCCACCGGCGAGCCGCCGACCACCGGTGATCACGGCCGGCGAACGGCCCTGCTGCGACCGGCTGCCGATCGACCAGGCCGCCCACGGCGTGCCCGCCCAGGAGGCCGGCCCGACACCGCCCGCCCGTGCGCGGTCCGGCCGGGCGGGACAAGCTGGAGGTACGGAGAAGCACCGGCACCCGTACCGGCGTCCGGACGTACCGGCCGCGGACGAACCAGCGGTCCACGGACCCGGGGGAGTCAGAGAGAGGCAGGGATCGTCATGAAGGGTTTGGTCTTCCACGGCCCCGGCCAGTCGGCGTGGCAGGAGGTGCCCGATCCGGGGATCAAGGACCCCACCGACGTGATCGTCCGCGTCGACACCGTCACCATCTGCGGCACCGACCTGCACATCCTCAAGGGCGACGTGCCCGAGGTACGCCCCGGCACGGTCCTGGGCCACGAGGCCGTCGGAGAGGTCGTCGAGATCGGCGGCGACGTGCGGACCGTGCGCCCGGGCGACCGGGTCCTCGTCTCCTGCATCACCGCCTGCGGCCGCTGCCGCTACTGCCGCGAGGGGGCGTACGGCCAGTGCCGTGGCGGCGGAGGCTGGATCCTCGGCCACCTGATCGACGGGACCCAGGCCGAATACGTCCGCGTCCCGTACGCCGACCTGTCCGTCCACCCGCTGCCGAGCACCCTGGAATCCAAGGACGCCGTCCTGCTGGCGGACATCTTCCCCACCTCCTACGAGGTGGGCGTGGTCAACGGGCACGTCAGCCCCGGCGACACCGTCGCCGTCGTCGGCGCCGGTCCCATCGGCCTCGCGGCGATCGTCACCGCCCGGCTCTTCTCGCCGGAGCGGATCGTGGCCGTGGACCTGGCCCCGGCCCGGCTGGAGGCCGCCAGGAGACTCGGGGCGGACGCCGTGGCCGACGCCCGGGAGGACCCCGCGCAACTCGTCGCGGACCTCACCGACGGACTCGGCGCGGACGTCGCGATCGAGGCCGTCGGCGTACCGGAGAGCTTCGAGCTCTGCACCCGCATGGTGCGCCCCGGCGGACACGTGGCCAACGTCGGTGTGCACGGCGGTCCGGCGACGCTGCACCTCGAAGACCTGTGGATCAGGAACGTGACCATCACCACGGGCCTGGTGGACACCCGTTCCACGCCCACCCTGCTGCGCATGGCGGCCGCCGGCCGGCTGCCCACCTCGTCCCTGGTCACCCACGTCTTCCCGCTGGACGCCATGGAGGAGGCCTACGACGTGTTCTCCCGCGCGGCCGACACGGGTGCGCTCAAGGTCGTCCTCGGTGGGCCCCGGCACGATGTCGTCGCCGTCCCGGCGGCCTGACACGGCCTTAGGCGGTGAGGAACGGACCGCCGGCGGTCTGAAGCGGCCGTGGTCATCTCTGTGAAGCGGCCACGGTCAACTCGGTTGGCCACGGCCGTAACGGAGGCACCCTCGCCGGGAGGCTCTACGAGGTGGGCGCCGGCTGCTCACCGGAGCCCCGGACGATGAGCCGGGTGGGGACGGTGAGTGTGCGTGCGCGGGAGCGGTCGCCGTCGAGGCGGGCCAGAGCGGTGGTCGCGGCGGTTCGGCCGATCTCCTCGGGGTTCTGCGCGACGACGGTCAGGGCGGGTTCCAGCGCCTCGGCGAGCGCCACGTCGTCGAAGGCGACGACCGCCACCTCCTTGCGCTTGCCGCGGGCGAGTTCGGCCACTATCCCGAGCGCCATGATGTTGTTCCCGGCGAACAGGGCGGTGGGCGGGTCGGGCAGTGCGAGGAGCTGGGCGGTCGCGGCCTCGGCACCCCGCTGGTCGTGTGCGTCGGCGACCAGCGCGGGATCGTGGGGGAGACCGGCCTCCCGCAGCGCCGCGCGGTATCCGGCCAGACGCTCGCGGCGGGTGTACAGCTTGGCGGGCAGGTCGCCGACGAACCCGAGGCGTCGGTGCCCGTGCGCGATCAGGTGGGCCACGCCGTCCTGGGCCCCCGCCCGGTTGGAGCTGACGATGCTGTCCGTGGTGAGTCCGACCCCGGGGCGGTCGAGGAAGACGACGGGCAGCCCCGCCGTGCGCTGCGCCCGCAGGTGGGAGTGGTCGGCGCCGACCGACGGCACGACGATCAGGACGCTGACGCGCCGGGCCAGGAACTTGGCCGTCAGGGCGCGTTCACGGTCGGGGTCGTCCGCGGACGACCCCATGAGCAGCGTCAGCCCGCGTTCGCGGACGCTGTCCTCGATACCCCGGGCGACCGCTCCGAAGAACGGGTTGCCGAGGTCGGGGACGACCAGTCCGACGGTGGTGTCCGGACCGCCGACACGCATGTTGCGTGCCATGAGGTTCGGCTGGAAACCCAACTCGGCCACTGCGGCGAGGACTTGTTCCCTGGTCTGCGCCGAGACGGGTCCGTCCTCGTTGAGGACCCGTGAGACCGTCTTGGCGCTGACGCCGACTTCTCGGGCGACGTCGGCCAGGGTGGGGCGGCGGTTCGCTGCCATGGAGGAAACCGTCTCCTGTGGGCTCTCGGTCCCGGCCGCGGCCTTCGGCCGGAACTGCGAGAGCGGTGTCGTGCTGTCAGGTGGCCTGTACTCCGGCGGCCTTCGCGGCCTCCGAATCCGCTACGACAGTAGCGCCGGCCGCGTCCACGGTGAGCGCGCCGGTCATGATGGCGACGACCTCCGCCATGGAGTAGTCGGACGGCTTGATCACCGCGGCGCGCCGGCCGAGGCGGTGGACGTGGATCCGGTCGGCGATCTCGAAGACGTGCGGCATGTTGTGGCTGATCAGGACGACCGGCATGCCCTTGTCGCGGACCCGGCGGATGAGGTCGAGGACCTGTCCGGACTCCTTGACGCCGAGGGCGGCGGTGGGTTCGTCCATGACCACGACACTGCGGGCCCAGGCGACGGCACGGGCCACCGCGACGGCCTGCCGCTGCCCGCCGGAGAGGGTCTCGACGGACTGGGTGAGCGAGCGCAGACCGATCTTCAGATCGGCCATGTGCTCGGCGGCCTCCTGACGCATGCGCTTCTTGTCCAGCATGCGGAAGGCGCTGCCGAGCACACCGGGGCGGCGCAGCTCACGGCCGAGGAACATGTTCGAGGCGATGTCCATGGACGCGGCCACGGCGAGGTCCTGGTACACCGTCTCGATGCCGTGGGCGCGTGCGCTCTGCGGACCGGAGAAGGTGATCGGCTCCCCGTTGAGGCGGATCTCGCCCGCGTCCGGGGTCACCGCGCCGGTGAGGGCCTTGATCATGCTGGTCTTGCCGGCGCCGTTGTCACCGATGACGGCCAGCACCTCGCCCGGCATGAGGTCGAAGTCGGCGCCGTCGATGGCGGTCACATGGCCGTACCGCTTGACCAGACCGCGGGCCTGCAGAACGGGGGTCGGGGTGGCGGTCATCGGGCCTTCTTCCGGGAGATCTGGTCGACGGTCACCGCGAGGATCACCAGCACACCGGTGATCAGGGTCTGGTAGATCGAGGCGACGCCCATCAGCTGCAGGCCGTTGCGGAACACACCGACGATCAGGACGCCGATGAAGGTGCCCAGGACGGAGCCGCGTCCGCCGAAGAGGCTGGTGCCGCCGAGGACCACGGCGGTGATGCTGTCCAGGTTGTCGGTCTGCCCGGCCTGCGGATCGCCCACGCCGGTACGGGAGATGAGCAGCAGGGCGGCGATGCCGTACAGCACCCCCGCCACGGTGTAGACGCCGATGGTCAGCCGGGAGGTACGGATACCGTTCAGCCGGGCCGCCTCCGGGCTGTTGCCCAGCGCGTAGACGTGCCGGCCCCAGCCCGTGCTGCTGAGCGCGTAGGCGAGCAGGAGGAACAGGGCGATGGTGACCAGCGAGCCGTAGGTCACGTCGGTGTAGCCGAGCGGGAAGGTCTCCCCGAGCGCCGTCAGCGGACCGGGCAGGTTGGTGACCGTCTGCTCCTCGGAGTAGATGTGGGTCAGCGCGAACGCCACGTTCAGCATGCCGAGGGTGACGATGAACGGCGGCAGCGGGATCTTCTGCACCAACACCCCGTTGAGCAGGCCGAATCCGCCGCAGACGACCAGGCCGAGGCTGATGGCGGCCAGCGGCGGCAGGCTGCCCTCGGCCGCCATCCTGGCGATCACGATGCTGCCGAACGCCATCACGGCACCGCACGACAGGTCGATGCCGGCTGTGAGGATGATCAGCGTCTGGCCGATGGCGAGCGTGCCGACGACCATGACCTGCTGGATGATCAGGGAGAAGTTGCCGCCGGTGAGGAACTGGTCGGTCGAGAGGGAGAAGAAGGCACAGGCCAGGAGGAGAGCGGCCAGGGGCCCGGTGGTCGGAGCCGTGAGCAGTCTGCGGGCCGTCGTCGGAGCTTTCAGCTCCGCGTACGGCGATGAGGTGCTCGGAGGCGTGGACGTGGCTGTCATGCGAAGTCCTTGTCGGAAGACAGAGTTCCTTGTCGCCAGGGACAAGGGGGGCGGCCGCCCGCACCGGTCGGGGAGGGCAGGTGGCGGGCCGACCGCCCCGCTCAGGGAGGTGGCAGTCTCGTACGGTCTGCGGGGGCGGCTCAGCCCCAGCAGTTCTCCAGGCCGTAGGCGGTGTCCTTCGACGCGACGCCGTCCTGTGCCTTGTCGGAGATCAGCGTGACCCCGGTGTCGGTGTAACCGGACGCCTTCTTGCCGTCCTTGGCGTAGGTCACCACGGCCTTGACGCCCTCGGCGGCCATCTTCAGCGGGTACTGCTGCGAGGTGGCGGCGATCTTTCCGTCCTTCACGGCCTGGGTGCCGGTGCAGCCGCCGTCGACGGAGACGATCAGGACGTCCTTCTCCCGGCCCTTGGCCTTCAGCGCGGTGTACGCGCCGAGGGCGGCCGGCTCGTTGATGGTGTAGACGACGTTGATGTCCGGCTCCTTCTGGAGGCAGTTCTCCATCGCCGTCTGCCCCTTGGCCTGGTCACCGCCGGTGTCCTGGGCACAGGCGACGTCCTTGTCGGTGGCGCCGAAGCCCTTCAGGAAGCCGTCGTGGCGCTGGATGCCGACGGAGACCCCGGGCGCGAGGTCGAGGGCGGCGATCTTCGCCTCTTTGCCCTTCATCGCGGCCTTGGCGTACTCGCCGATCAGCTCGCCCGCCTTGACGTTGTCGGTGGCGAAGAGGGCGTCGACCGCGCTCTCCGGCTCGGTCGGGGTGTCCAGGGCGATGACCAGGACGCCCTTGGCCTTCGCCTTCTCGATCGCGGGGACGATCGCCTTGGAGTCGCTGGGGGTGATCAGGATGCCCTTCACCCCGGCGGCCACCATGTTCTCGATGGCGGTGACCTGACCGGCGTTGTCCCCGTCGAACTTGCCGGCCGCGGTCATCAGCTCGACGCCCTCGGCCTTCGCGGTCTTCTCCGCGCCCTCCTTCATCTTCACGAAGAAGGGGTTGGTGTCGGTCTTGGTGATCAGACCGACCTTGACGTCGCCCGAACCGGCACTGGACGAACCCGAGCCGGAGTCGGCGCCGGAACCCGGCCCGCAAGCGGTCATGGCGAGGGCCGCGACACCGGTGACGGCGGCGGCTCTGAGGACGGCGGAGGACAGGCGAGTGGTGCGAGACATGAACACTCCTGTGGGATTTCGAGCGGCACGGGGCCGGGAGTTCGGAGCATGCCGCCCCGATGTGTCATCGCTGACTTATGTCATCGTTGACACTGCATGGCGAGGATGATGGACTCCCTCTCGCCGCAACGTCAATGCCTTGCACCCGTCACAAATCGGCAACGTCCTCGACCGCCGTCCCCGCGCCCCGGTCGGTGGCCGTGTCACGAAGCGTCCGCGTCCCGGTCCTTCCGGAGAGAAGAGCAGCCCATGAGCCCGCGCCAGATCACCGTCCTGGGAGAGTGCGTAGCGGACGCCTTCGCCGAACCCCCGGCCGCCCCGAACGAACTCGCGCTGCGCGTCCTGCCCGGCGGCGGACCCGCGAACACGGCGGTGGCCCTGGCCCGCCTGGGCAGCCCGGCGCGCTTCCTCGCCCGCCTGTCCGGCGACCTGTTCGGGCGTCTCTTCCGGAGTCATCTGGAGGCGTCCGGCGTGGACCTGTCGTACGCCGTCGCCGCCGCCGAACCCAGCACGCTGGCCGTGGCGGAACTGGACGCACGGGGACAGGCCGCGTTCTCCTTCCACGCCCAGAACACGGCCGACTGGCAGTGGACGCCGGGAGAACTGCAGCGGGTGGACCTGTCGGAGTCGGCCTGCGTGCACACCGGCTCACTGGCGCTGGTCCGCGCACCGGGTGCGGCCGCGGTGGAGGAGTTCCTGGACCGGGCCTCACCCCGGGCCACCATCAGCATCGACCCCAACGTCCGGCCGCTGCTGGTCCACCCCGACGTCTACCGGGAACGGCTCGCCCGGTGGTGCCGCCTCGCCGACATCCTGCGGCTGAGCGAGGACGACCTGGAACTGCTGCTGCCGGGCGCCGCGCCGGAGCAGGCGTGCGACATCTGGCACGCCGCGGGGGTACGACTGGTCGTGATCACCCTCGGCGCCGAGGGTGCCCTCGCCTCCCTCGACGGCGAACGGGTGCGGGTACCCGGGGTGACGACCCGGGTCGTCGACACCGTGGGCGCCGGGGACTCCTTCACCGCCGGACTGCTGCACCACCTCGCCGCACGCGACCTCCTCGGCGGCCGACTGACCGGTCTCGACCTCGACGACGTGGCCGAGGCCTGCCGTTTCGCCACTCGGGTCGCCGCCCTGACCTGCTCGGTCGCCGGCCCCAACCCGCCCTGGCAGGAGCAGTTGGCAGAGCCGGCGACCGCCGCCGACGCGTGACGGCCCGCACGCCGCCCCGCTGCTGAACCAGCGACCCACGCGACCCACCCGGCCCACCCACGGACAAGGAAACGGAACCATGACGAAGACCCTGCTCGCCGAGTTCACCGCCCGAGAGGGAGCGGAGGACGAGGTCACCCGCCTGATCCGGGACTACGCCCTGAAGGTGCGCGCCGAAGAAGGCAACGTCACCTTCGACGTCTACACCAAGGCAGCCGCACCGCGCGCCTACTGGATCTTCGAGGTCTACCGGGACGAGGACGCCTTCCAGGCACACCTGAACGCCCCGTACGGCGCCCCGTTCAACGCCGCCCTCACCCCGCTGATCGAGGAGGACGCCTCCGTACTGACGTTCCTCGATCCAGTGACCGCGCAAAGCTGAGTGGTCAAGCCAGAGGTGTAGGTCGTTTCTGTGTGCGTTTGCGTCCAGGCCACGCCCACGGCCGTCCTGGCTCGCTGCAGCCAAACGCGGCCTTCTCGCGCAACAGGTCCGCCTCGGAGACGACGCCGACCCCGACCGGGTACCCGCGGCCCTGCTCCGGGGCCCTCGCCCCTCGGTCCACATGCGAGGCCGAGGGGATTGGGGTAGTTCTCGAAGGAGGGAACGCAGCAAACGTCCGGCAGGTCGACGGGGCCCGGGCCAGAGAGCCGGGGACTCCCTCGCTGCCGGCCACCGGCGTATCCCGCTTCGTAGGAGACGGAGGCCGCCGCCATGGAACAAGTCGTCACGGTGGGCCTGGACGGCTCACCCGAGAGCCTCGCCGCGGCCCGTTGGGCCGCCGAGGAGGCCGAGAAGCGCAAGCTCACCCTGCGGCTGCTGCACGCGTGGCCGCTGCTGGCACCGGAACCGCCGCGCGCCCCTTCCGAGGTCGACCAGAACTACTGGGCGAAACGGCTGGTGCACACCGCGCAGGCAGAACTGGGCACACGCCACCCGGGGCTGTCCGTCGTCGGCAGTCTCGTCGCCGACGACGCCCAGGAGGCTCTGCTCCGAGCCGCCTCGGAGTCCGAGATGCTGGTACTGGGGTCACGGCGGCTGGGGTCCGCCGAGAGCTATTTCCTGGGCGACGTCAGCATGGCCGTCGTGGCCCGGGCCCAACGGCCGGTGACCCTGGTCCGCGCGGAGCCGGCCACGGAGCAGCCCCGCACGCCGGCCGGCCGGGTCGTCGTGGCGTTGGATCTGCACGGTTCCGGTGACGACCTGCTCGACTTCGCGTTCCACAGCGCCGCTGCCAGGGACGTTCCCCTCCTCGCCGTCCACGGGCGCAGCGTGCCCTTCCACGCGCGCATGCCCTGGGGTGTGGACCACGGCGTCAGCGAGGAGCTGACACGGGAGGCGCGGGCGGCACTGGACAAGGCCCTGAGGCCCTGGCGCGAGAAGTACCCGCAGGTACAGGTGGATGACAGCGTCCGTCTCGCGAGCCCCGCCAAGGCCGTTGTGCACGCCGCCGAGGACGCCGCGCTGCTGGTCGTCGGACGCCGTACGCACTGGCACGGCGGGACGCACCATCTGGATCACGTGGCTCACGCGGCCATCCATCACGTACGGTGCCCGGTCGCGGTCGTCCCCCACGACTGAGCCGGGAGGCCTCACTGCCCGACGGATCACCACTCCGTGAACGATCTGTCGGCAGCCCGCCGCACGAGGTCGCGCCAACGGCTGCCCGATCTCCCCCGGCCCTCTGTACGCCGGCGGCGGAGCCGTACCGACGCTGCCGGCACAGCTGTGCACCGACGGCGCGGGCGTCGAATTCAGTACGGGCCGTACAGGGTGAGCCGCTATCTTCGTCGGCATGTCTGTCGACCTCGTGGGAACGGTGCACGCCCCCGTGCCCTTGGACGCGCTCGTCGCCACGGCTCGGGAGATGTCGGCGCTGATGCTCGGTCTGAGCACGGTTCCCGCCATCGACGTGATCGCCGACCGCAGATTCGATCAGGGACGTGTCGTCGACGAGGGTCGGCGTCTCGTGCACCGGGAGTTGGGCACCGTTCTCGTCGGTGCGTGCGGCAGCGGCTCCCTGCCGGGCACCGCCCGGCGCGGGGGAGTGGCCCCCGGCGGCTCCCCGACCGGACACGACCTCGCCTTCCGCCTCGCCGACTCCGAAGACATGGTCGGACTGATCGAGTGGGACCCCTGCGAGCTTTCGGACCAGGACGCTCCGCAGGTCCACCGCGAACCCGTGGACGCGGTGTTCACTCCCACCCGGACCTGTGTCGGCGTCGTCACCGCGACGGCCCTCGCGCTGGCAGCGGGGAGCCTGGGCGGTGGCGAGTTCGTCGACGCCGAGATCCGCATGCTGGAATCGCCCGAGCCGGACCCCGCCCGGATGATCGAGTCCACGCGGCTGCCCGACCGAGGCGACGACCTGGCCGCACGCTGTGAGCGCTACATGCGTCAGTTCACCCGGCTGAACGGCTGGCCCCGGGAAGTACGGCTGCCACCGCACGCGGGTCAGCGAACGCGACCGGACTAGGGCTTGGCGGTCTCGCCCTTCTCCACCCCGCCCGGCGGGCCCGATCGCCGACCGCCGCCACCGACCGGCGATTGGGCCCGCCGCTCCCGTATCCACCTCGTGCTCATGGGGCATGGGTCACAAGTGGGCACAGGAATCACACGGAGGAGAGGCAGAGGATGGTCCTAGCGGAACCCGAACCCCAGAGCATCGGCGTCCCGGCCGAGTCCGCCGCGGGCGAGACCAGGGTGGCGGCGACGCCGGCCACCGTGGGCAGACTCGTCGCGCTCGGGTACGACGTGGTGGTCGAACCGGGGGCGGGGGCGTCGTCCCGCTTCTCCGACGCGGCCTACGAGGAGGCCGGCGCCCGGCTCGGTGACCCGTGGGCGGCGGAGATCGTCCTCAAGGTGAACGGCCCCTCCAGCGAGGAGATCGGCCGGCTGCGCGACGGGGCGACGCTGATCGCGCTGATCAGCCCGGCACTCAACCCGGAACTGGTCGACGAACTGGCCCGGCGACCCGTCACCGTCCTCGCCATGGACGCCGTGCCCCGCATCTCCCGGGCCCAGTCGCTGGACGTCCTCAGCTCGATGGCGAACATCGCCGGATACCGGGCCGTCGTCGAGGCCGCGCACGCCTTCGGACGCTTCTTCACCGGCCAGGTGACCGCCGCCGGCAAGGTGCCACCCGCCAAGGTCCTGGTGGCCGGCGCCGGCGTCGCCGGACTCGCTGCGATCGGCGCGGCCCGCAGCCTCGGCGCCGTGGTCCGCGCCACCGACCCCCGCCCCGAGGTCGCCGAGCAGGTCCGCTCCCTGGGCGGCGAGTTCCTCACCGTCGCCGCCGCGCAGGAAGCCGGCACCGACGGCTACGCCAAGGCCACCTCGGACGACTACAACCGGCTCGCCGAGCGGCTGTACGCCGAGCAGGCGGCCGACGTCGACATCATCATCACCACCGCGCTCGTCCCCGGCCGTCCCGCACCGAGGCTCATCTCCGCCGCCGACGTCGCGCGCATGAAACCCGGCAGCGTCATCGTCGACATGGCGGCCGCCCAGGGCGGCAACGTCGAGGGCACGGTCGCCGGCAAGGCCGTCGTCACCGACAACGACGTGACGATCATCGGCTACACCGACCTGCCCGGCCGACTCCCCGCCCAGGCCTCACAGCTCTACGGCACCAACCTCGTCAACCTGATGACGCTGCTCACCCCCGGCAAGGACGGCCGGCTCGTCCTGGACTTCGACGACGTGGTGCAGCGCTCGATGACCGTGGTGCGCGAGGGCGAGAAGACCTGGCCCCCGCCACCGGTCCAGGTGTCCGCCGCGACCGCACCGGCCGAGACCCCGGAATCCGTGGCCGTGCCCTCGGAGACACCGGCGAAGCCCGCCCGGCCCGCGTGGTCGGCGTACGCCCTCGTCGG
This sequence comes from Streptomyces sp. MB09-02B, assembly GCF_033794485.1. Classification (NCBI taxonomy): domain Bacteria; kingdom Bacillati; phylum Actinomycetota; class Actinomycetes; order Kitasatosporales; family Streptomycetaceae; genus Streptomyces; species Streptomyces sp. MB09-02B. Next base: position 8,996 of record NZ_JARGEE010000054.1, on the reverse strand, counting down.
CGCCGGAGCGCTCGCCCTGTTCCTGGTGACCGCCTTCTCACCGAGTGAACTCATCGGCCACTTCACGGTGTTCGTCCTGGCCATCGTCATCGGCTTCTACGTCATCGGCCAGGTGCACCACGCGCTGCACACCCCGTTGATGTCGGTCACCAACGCCATCTCCGGGATCGTCGTGGTCGGCGCGCTGCTGCAGATCGGGCAGGGGAACACGGCCGTCACCGTGCTGTCGTTCGCCGCGATCCTGCTGGCGAGCATCAACATCTTCGGCGGATTCGCCGTCACCCGCCGCATGCTCGGCATGTTCTCGAAGGGCTGATCAGGGATGACCACCGTCACGGCCGCAGAAGCCGCCTACGTCGTCGCCGCGTTGCTGTTCATCCTCAGCCTCGCGGGGCTCTCCCAGCACCGGACGTCCCGCTCGGGAGTCGTCTGGGGCATCGCGGGCATGGTCGTCGCCCTGGCCGCCACCGTCGGGCTCGCCTCCCGCAGCATCACGGCCACCGGTCTCGTGCTCATCGCCGTCGCCACTGCCCTAGGCGCGGGCATCGGCCTGTGGCGCGCCCGCGTCGTCGAGATGACCGGCATGCCCGAGCTGATCGCCATCATGCACAGCCTCGTCGGCCTCGCCGCCACGTTCGTCGGCTGGAACGGCTACCTCGACGTCGACGCCGAACTCACCGGCTCGCTGCTGGGCATCCACCACGCCGAGGTGTTCATCGGCGTGTTCATCGGCGCCGTCACCTTCACCGGCTCCGTCGTCGCGTACCTGAAGCTCTCGGCACGCATCGACTCCCGCCCTCTCACCCTGCCCGGCAAGCACATCCTCAACGTCGGCGCCCTCGTCGCCTTCGTCGGGCTCACCGTCGCCTTCGTGGTCCGCCCCGGCATGGGCCTGCTCATCGCCGTCACCGTGATCGCCCTCGCCCTCGGCGCGCACCTGGTCGCCTCCATCGGCGGCGGTGACATGCCGGTGGTCGTCTCCATGCTCAACAGCTACTCCGGCTGGGCCGCGGCGGCCTCCGGCTTCCTCCTCGCCAACAACCTGCTCATCGTCACCGGCGCGCTCGTCGGCTCCTCCGGCGCCTACCTGTCGTACATCATGTGCAAGGCGATGAACCGCTCCTTCATCTCGGTGATCGCGGGCGGCTTCGGCACCCCGGCGGCGGCCGACGACGGCGAACAGGGTGAACACCGGGAGATCAACGCCGAGGAGACCGCACGACTGCTGCGCGACGCCTCCTCGGTGATCATCGCGCCCGGCTACGGAATGGCGGTCGCGCAGGCCCAGTACCCGGTGGCCGAGCTGGCGCGCAAGCTGCGCGAGCGGGGTGTGGAGGTGCGCTTCGGCATCCACCCCGTCGCGGGCCGGCTGCCCGGACACATGAACGTGCTGCTCGCCGAGGCCAACGTGCCCTACGACATCGTCCTCGAGATGGACGAGATCAACGACGACTTCCCCGCCACCTCGGTCGTCCTCGTCATCGGCGCCAACGACACCGTCAACCCGGCCGCCATCGACAACCCCGCCAGCCCCATCGCGGGCATGCCCGTGCTGCACGTCTGGGAGGCCGGCCACGTGGTGGTCTTCAAGCGGTCCATGGCGGTCGGCTACGCGGGCGTGCAGAACCCGCTGTTCTTCCGCGAGAACACCCAGATGCTCTTCGGCGACGCCAAACAGCGTGTGGAGGACATCCTGCGCGGCCTCGACGCCCTCGACACTCAGGTCCCGGAGATGGCCGGCACGTCCCGCTGAACCGCGAGGTGGCGCCGTGTGTCCCGGACGGCACGTCGTCCCGGGACACACGGCGCCACCACCGCGCCGCTCAGTCAACCCTGCCCGTCGTCCTGCCCGTTGTCCTGCCGGTTGTCCTGCTCGTCGTCGTGCTCGGCAGGCAGATACGGCGGGCCCAGAGGCCGAGCAGCGCCATGCCGCCGGCCCACAGCGGCACCGGGTCGACGGCCGTCGGCGCCAGCGCGTAACCCAGCGCCGACACCGTGCAGACGGTCAGGGGAATGAACGCCGCGGCCCCCTCCATCCCTGATCGCAGCATCGGCCTGCCGGCGCCCAGGACGCTGGCCCCACCGGGCACCCACGGACCGACGGCGACGATCAGCAGTCCCACGGTGCCGCAGACATCCGCCACGTGCGAGGACATCGCCTCATGCCCCGCCGCGCCCACCCGTGACAGGCGCAGGGTGTCCCCGACCAGCATCAGGAACACCCCGACGATCGCCGCCCACAGGGTGGCCTGCCGGTCGCCCCGCACGAGCCGTCGCAGGGCGAGCAGAAATCCGAGGAACACCACTTCCGAAGTCCACAGGACGCCCAGCATCCCCGTCTCCGGCCGCCAGCCGTCACCGGCCCTGCCCAGCAGCACCCATCCCGCCATGAAGACGGCCCCGGCCATGACGGCCCCGTCGAGCACGCGTCGCAGCCACGCCCGCCACCCCGTACCGGCATCGGCCGCGACCACCAGACCGGCCATCCCCAGCCCGACCGTGACCGTCACGCCGGTGACCACCGCCAGACCGGCCAACCCGCCTGTGTCCGGTACCGGTTGCGGTTGGCTCGACAGGGCGACGAGGGCGGCCCGATAGACACCTCCGGCGGTCGCGGAACCCGCCACCAGGAGCAGACGGGTCCGCACCCGCCCGCGCGTGCCCCGGGCACGGAGCAGGAGGGAGAGGGTCAGCACCAAGCAGCCGACGGTCGGTCCGAGGGACAGCGTCATCCACCCTCCTCACAGCCGCCGGATCCCGACACAGACCGTACGGAACACACACCGGCACCGAGCGGTGAAGTCGGCTGATTCACTCGTGTTGCTTAAGGCGACCCCGGTGAAACCTGGCGCGGTCCGCCGTCGCTTCGTGCGGGTGAAGGCGCGCGACCATCCGGACGTCGACCGCGTGGCGTGCCGTCGGCCGTGGCGAGCGTGGTGTGCCCTGACGTCCTCAGGACGACCAACGCGTGAGAAGGAGACACACGGCATGTTCGGACAGACACAGGCGTTCAGTGGCTTCGCGGTCGACGACCTCGACGGGGCCCGCCGGTTCTACGGCGAGACGCTCGGGCTGCGGGTGGAGGAGTCCGGGCAGGGAGACATGCGGATGCTCACCCTCACACTCGGCAGCGGCGCGCGCGTCTTCGTGTACCCGAAGGAGACGCACACCCCCGCCACGTTCACGCTCCTCAACTTTCCCGTGGACGACATCGAGGCCGCCGTCGACGAACTGGAACGGCGCGGCGTGACGCTCGAGCGCTATCCCGAGTTCGACCACGACGACAAGGGCGTCGTCCGGGTCGGCGACGGCGGCCCCGCGGCGATCGCGTGGTTCACCGACCCGGCCGGGAACGTCCTCTCCGTGCTCCAGGAGAACTGACGACGGGCCCTTCGAGGCGAGGGGTGCTCCCCTTCCAGGCGGGCACGCGCGCTGTGGACGGAGCGCGCGTGCCCGCTGTGACCGCGCTACGGAGACTTCGGGAACCGAGGCGTCAGGCCAGGTCGAACCGGTCGAGATTCATCACCTTGCCCCACGCGGCCACGAAGTCGCGCACGAACTTGTGCCCCGCGTCCCGCGCAGCGTAGACCTCCGACACGGCTCGGAGCTGGGAGTGCGAACCGAAGACCAGGTCGACCGCGGTGGCGGTCCACTTGATTTTGTCCGTGGCACCGTCCCGGCCTTCGAACACGTTCTCGTCCGACGGGGACGCCTTCCACTCCGTGCCCATGTCCAGCAGGTTGACGAAGAAGTCGTTGGTCAATGCCTCCGGCCGGTTCGTGAAGACGCCGTGCCCAGATCCCCCGAAGCCGGTGTTCAGAGCCCTCATGCCGCCGATGAGCACCGTCATCTCGGGAGCCGTCAGCGTCAACGCGTGGGCGCGGTCCAGCAGCAGGGTCTCCGGCGACAGTTTCTCTCCCGCTCGGAGGTAGTTCCGGAACCCGTCGGCCCTGGGTTCGAGCACGGCGAACGACTCCACGTCGGTCTGTTCCTGCGAGGCGTCCGTGCGCCCCGGTGCGAACGGGACGGTGATGTCGTGACCGGCGTTCTTCGCGGCCTGCTCGACGGCCGCGCATCCGCCGAGGACGATCAGGTCCGCGAGCGAGATCCTGGTGCCGTCGGACCGTGAACGGGTGAAGTCCTCCTGGATCTGCTCCAGCCGCCGCAACGCCTCGGTCACCTCGGGCAGTCGGTTGACCTCCCAGTCGCGTTGCGGTGCGAGTCGGATCCGCGCCCCGTTGGCCCCGCCCCGCTTGTCGGTGCCGCGGAAACTCGCCGCGGATGCCCAGGCGGTGGTGACGAGCTGGGAGACGGACAGTCCCGAGGCGATGATCGTGCTCTTCAGAGCGGCGATGTCCCGGTCCGTGACGAGTCCGTGATCGACCTCGGGGACGGGGTCCTGCCACAGCTGCGGCTCGGGGACCCACGGTCCGAGGTAGCGCGTGACGGGCCCCATGTCACGGTGCAGCAGCTTGTACCACGCACTGGCGAAGGCGTCCGCGAGCCGGTCCGGGTTCTCGTGGAAGCTCTTCGAGATCGGGCCGTAGACCGGATCCATCCGCAGCGCGAGATCCGTCGTCAGCATCATGGGGGCGTGACTCCGCGACGGATCATGGGCGTCGGGCACCGTGCCCCTGGCCGAGGGATCCGTGGGCGTCCACTGCTTGGCACCGGCGGGGCTCGTCGTCAGCTCCCATTCGTAGCCGAACAGGTTGTCCAGGTACCCGTTGTCCCACCGGGTCGGCGCGGAGGTCCAGGCGCCTTCGAGCCCGCTGGTGAGCGCGTCGGAGCCCTTGCCGCTGCCGTACCTGTTGCGCCAGCCGAGACCCTGCTGCTCGACGGGCGCCGCCTCGGGTTCGGGGCCGATGTGCTCGGGATCGACCGCGCCGTGACACTTGCCGAACGTGTGGCCGCCGACGATGAGCGCGACCGTCTCCTCGTCGTTCATCGCCATGCGCCCGAACGTCTCGCGAATGTCCCGGGCCGCGGCCAGCGGGTCCGGATTGCCGTTCGGCCCTTCCGGATTGACGTAGATCAGTCCCATCTGAACGGCACCGAAGGGAGCGGCGAGTTCCCGGTCGCCGCTGTAACGCTCGTCGCCGAGCCAGATGTCCTCGGGCCCCCAGAAAATCTCCTCGGGCTCCCAGATGTCCTCTCGCCCGAATCCAAAACCGAACGTCTTGAACCCCATCGATTCCATGGCACAGTTACCGGCGAAAACCAGAAGGTCGGCCCAGGAGATTTTCTGTCCGTACTTCTGCTTCACCGGCCACAACAAACGGCGCGCCTTGTCGAGGCTCGCGTTGTCCGGCCAACTGTTGAGGGGAGCGAAGCGCTGGGCGCCGCTGCCGCCACCGCCCCGGCCGTCGGCGATCCGGTACGTGCCCGCGGCGTGCCAGCTCATCCGGATGAAGAGCGGACCGTAGTGGCCGTAGTCGGCGGGCCACCAGTCCTTCGACGCCGTCATCACGTCGAAGACGTCCCTCTTCAGCGCGTCGACGTCGAGAGTCGCGAACTCCGCCGCGTAGTCGAAGTCCTCGTCCAGGGGATTGGAGCGGGGCGAGTGCTGGTGGAGGACTTGCAGGTCCAGCTGATTCGGCCACCAGTCCCGGTTCGTCCTGGGCCGGGTCGGCGTGGGGGTGGGGGAGGCGATTGCCGGGTTTTCGCTTTCGCTGCCGGACACGTCGTCCTTCTTTCTGTCTCGGTGTTTCCGCGCACCATGCCGATGAATGTGAATGTCGGCGTCCGTATGGTCGCGCACCGCGGACGGCACCGCCACGAAACACGCAGGGCGCACTCGCCTGACAAACGTGCGAGGAAATCCACCTTTTCGCGCACACTCGCGGAGACATTCCGCCGTGATCCGAGTCAGTCCTCGACAGGAGTACCCGTCTTCTCTCCGTCCGTCTTCTCTCCGTCCGTCGTCGGCCCCCCCGCAACCGTCCTGCCCCTCATGCCTCCCGATGCTTGCTGCCGGTGATCCGGCCGCGAGCCTCACCGAAGCCGATCCGGGTTCCGTCGGCGCCCGGGGCCGTGGCGGTGAGGACGACCTCGTCACCGTCCTCCAGGAACGTGCGCTGCCGGCCGTCGACGGTGACGGGTTCCCTGCCGCCCCAGGTCAGTTCGATGAACGCACCGCGCTGCTCCTTTTCCGGGCCGGAGACGGTGCCGGACGCGAACAGGTCGCCGGTGCGCGAGGGGGCGCCGTTGACGGTCTGGTGCGCCAGCATCTGGGCGGGGGACCAGTACATCGCGGCGTACGGCGGCCGGGACACGACCTGACCGTTCCAGGCGACCGTGAGGTCGACGTCCAGGCCCCATGGCCTCGCCATCCGCAGATACGGCAGTACGGCCGGCTCCTGCGGCGGGACCGGGACCCGGGCGGCGTCGAGGGCGAGCAGCGGCACCACCCACGGCGAGATAGTCGAGGCGAACGACTTGCCCAGGTTGGGGCCGAGCGGGACGTACTCCCAGGCCTGGATGTCGCGAGCGGACCAGTCGTTGAAGAGCACCACCCCGAAGATGTGCCGCTCCGCGTCCTCGGCGGCGATGGAGTCGCCCATGGCGTTGCCGGTCCCGACGACGAAGCCGAGCTCGGCCTCGATGTCGAGTCGGGTCGAAGGACCGAAGACCGGCGCCGGGTCCTGGGGCCCCTTGCGCTGCCCGGAGGGCCGGACGATGTCGGTGCCCGAGACGACGACGGAGGCCGCGCGGCCGTGGTAACCGACCGGCAGGTGCTTCCAGTTCGGCAGCAACGGGTCCGGGTTGTCCGGCCGGAAGAGCCTGCCCAGGTTCGCGGCGTGGTGCTCGGAGGCGTAGAAGTCGACGTAGTCGGCGACCTCGAACGGCAGGTGCAGGGTGACGGCGCCCAGGTCGTGGATCGCCTCCGCCGGGATCTCGCCGCGGAGGCGCTCGCCGATCGCGGCCCGGACCTCGACCCAGCGGGCGTGGCCCTGCGCCATGAAGGCGTTCAGGCTCGGCCGGGCGAAGACGTCGTCGTCGAGCAGCACGGCGAGATCGATGACGTGGTCGCCGTAGCGGGTCGCCACGCGCGGTGCCCGGCCCGGCACCGAACAGACGCCGTACGGCAGGTTGGTCAGGCCGAACAGGGAGTCGGCCGGGACGGCCAACCGGGTCGTGCCGGTCACGCGGACACCTCGGTCAGGTCGGCGATCGCGGCGGCGGGCAGCAGTCCCAACCCGGCCGTCTCGAGCGCGGGTTCGGCGACGGAGCAGGTGCCGAACGAGCGGAACAGATCACGTACTCGGGGCGACAGGGCGCGCACCCGCGCGGCGACCCGGTCGCCGTCGCGGTCGGACAGCAGCTCGGCCACCGTCGCCGCTTCCGCGCCCTGGAGGGCGGCACCGGTGGCCACGAGCAGGTTGAGGAACCCGTGCTGCTCGAAGCCGGTCTCCGGATCGGTGTTGCGCAGCGCGTGGTGCAGCCCCGCGGTCGCCTTGAAGGCCACCCCGGCCCGCGTCGCGGCCAGGACGGCCGCCGCGAGTTCACGCTCGTCGGGGTAGAGGTCGGCGCGTACGCCTCCGGTCCGGAACTTGGCCAGGCAGGGCGTGCCGGCGAGTGCGCCGAGCAGCGCCTCGCGCCGGGCGTCGCGCGGCACCTCGACGTAGACGGTGAGGCCGGTGGCGTCGTCGATCGCCTCGGCCAGGGCGGGAACGACCCGGTCGGCGGCCACGCCGTCCGGGACGGACACCTCCAGCCCGACCAGCCGCACGGCCGGGACCCGGTGCGCGGCGGCGAGCGCGTCGCGGACACCCGGCAGGGACACGGTGACCGAGAGGTCGAACGACCGCGCGGCGAGATCCCCGGTCAGCTCGGTGAGCCGGTCGATGTCGCCGGCGGCCAGCACGAACGCCCCGACCAGCCCCGCATGGGCGCCGCGGGTGTGCGCCACGTGCGCGGGCACGGCCTCCTCGACGGGCAGGCTGCCGGGCGGGAAGACCGCCGCGTCGTCGAACAGACCGCCGAGCAGCGGGGGGATCTCCGGTGGCGGCGAGGCGCTCATCGGTTCTGCTCCCAGGAGTAGACGTACGTCCCGTCGTCGGTCGCGCGGGCGGCCTCACCGAGCTGGAGGGGGCGGAAGGTGTCGACCATGACGGCGAGTTCGTCGAAGAACTCCGCCCCGATCGACCGTTCCATGGCGCCCGGCTGGGGGCCGTGGGGGTGGCCGCCGGGGTGCAGGGAGATCGAGCCCTGTCCGATCCCGGAGCCCTTGCGCGCCTCGTAGTCCCCGCCGCAGTAGAACATCACCTCGTCGGAGTCGACGTTGGAGTGGTAGTACGGCACCGGGACGGACAGCGGGTGGTAGTCCACCTTGCGCGGTACGAAGTTGCAGATCACGAAGTTGTGGCCCTCGAAGACCTGGTGGGCCGGCGGCGGTTGGTGCACGCGTCCGGTGAGGGGCTCGAAGTCACGGATGTTGAACACGTACGGGTAGAGGCAGCCGTCCCAGCCGACGACGTCGAAGGGGTGGTTCGGCAGCGTGTGGACGGTGCCCACGACGCCGCCCGGGCCTCGGTGCTTGATATACACCTCGACGTTCTCCCCCTCGACGGGGGTCGGTCCGTCCGGAAGGCGGAGGTCGCGCTCGCAGTAGGGCGCGTGCTCCAGGAGCTGGCCGTGCCTGGAGAGGTAGCGCCGGGCCGGCCCCATGTGCGAGTTGGCCTCGATCGCGTAGATCCGTACGGGCCCGTCCGGGACGATCCGGTACGTGGTCGCTCGCGGGACGATCACGTAGTCCCCGTCGCCGACCCCCAGGTCACCGAAGACCGTCTCCACGCGTGCCCGCCCGTCCTCGACGTAGAGGCACTCGTCGCCGATCGCGTTGCGGTAGTAGGGACTGACCGTGTCGGCCACGACATACGCCAGCCGTACGTCCTCATTGCCGAGCAGCAGCCTGCGGCCGGTCACCGCGTCGACGCCGGACCCGCCGTCCACGAACAGTTTGTGCGTGGAGAGGTGGCGGGGCACCAGGGGGG
>NZ_JARGEE010000549.1:0-5114 GCF_033794485.1 Streptomyces sp. MB09-02B | reverse complement strand
TGCGGAGCGCGCCCCCGGGGTGCCAGTCGCCGCTGGTGGCGGTCCCCTGCGCACCGCCCGACGGGCCAGCCAAGCCGGCACCGCCATCAGCAGGGTCACGGGTCGCTTCATGTTCTCCTGCGCCCCGGAGCGCCCCCGCCGCGCGCCGTGGCTCCCGGCGGGCCCCGCGGGAAGCGCGGTCCCAGACGGGCGGCACTGCGCGAGGCGTTGACGGTCCGGGGCGAAGGTGATCATGAAGCGACCCCTGACCCTTCTGATGGCGGTTCCGGCTCCGCTGCCCCGTCCGGAGGTGCGCCGGGGACCGACTCCAGCGGCGAGTTGCAGCCGGGGGAAGCGCTCTGACGAGAGGAAGGCGCCGCCGACGGGTCATCGGCGGCGCCTTCGGGGCGTTGACTGGTCTGCCGGGCGGCTACTGCGCGCCCAGCACGTCCCGCAGCGGGCCCTCCGGGAGGAGGTCCTTGCAGGACTTGGCGGAGACCGTGGTGAGGGAGTCGTCGACGCAGGTGTAGTAGTCGCGGTAGACGAACTGCGCCGTGAAGGTGATGGCGACGATCGCGAGTGCGATCGTGGAGGTCACCAGGCCGCTGATGGCCGCTGTCCGCTGGGGGCGACCGCTCGGCCCGGGCGCCGCCGACCGGGACGGATCCGTCGTGGGCGACTTGGCACGCAGCGCGCTGACGGCCCAGTACACGGCCAGTGAACCGAGCAGCAGAGCCACGTACGGCCAGGCGAAGAGCGCGAAGAAGAAGGCCCACATGCCGCTCAGCAACGAGTACCGCGCGCGCCGCTGGGCCGGGTCCGTCGGGTCCCAGCGCAGCCCACTGCCCGGCCCGCCCTCGGGCCCTTGGCCGGAACCGCCAGGTCCCCCCGGCCCGCCTTGACCACCGGGACGGTCACCGAAGTGCCCACCGGACGAGCGGCCGGGCTGCCGGTCGCTCCACTGACTGCCCCACGGCGAGTGACCACCACCGCGCCCCGCTCCGTCGTCGGAACCCCGGCCGTCGGGCCGGCGCGGCTGCCACGGTCGGTCGGGCGCGCCCTCGGGCGGCGGCGCGAACGGATTGTCGTCCGAAGAGCCTGAACCCTGGCCTCGCCCGGGCTGCCCGGGCTGCTCGGGAGTGTCCTCGCTCTCGCGCGGAGGCGTGGGCGAGGAACTCCGCTCACGCAGCAGGAGCGAACGAAGGCGGAGGCTGCGGTCCGGCATCAGGAGTGCGTCTTCCCCTTGGTGAATACGACGATGAGTCAGCGAGCAAGTCTGGCGGTGGATCCTGGCGTCGGAGCCAGGTGGTGAACCTGCGGTGGGTGCGGTGGGTCTGGGTGGGTGCGGTGGGTCTGCGGTGGGTCTACTGGGGAATGAGCTGTCACTCCTTGAACGCCCCACACACCGACCGCGTTCCCGAGCCCGCTCCTGGCAGACGCTACCTCCCGGCCACGCCCCCGTCCCACGGGGGCCGTCCGATGTGCCGGTATCGTTGCTGACGGTCGGCCGCTTCGTAGACTTCCCCGTATCGGGAGACGCGAAGCATTCGTAGGAATGCACAAGCGCGCAGGTGCACCGCATGCACCGGCGCCGTCGGCGGACCCGAACGTCCCCGCAGAACCCGTAGAAAGGGCCCCACCGTGGCCGCCAAGCCCGTGGCCAAGCGCCTCGTCGTGCTGGTCTCCGGATCCGGCACCAACCTCCAGGCGCTGCTGGACGCCATCGCGACGACCGGCGTCGAGGCCTACGGCGCCGAGATCGTGGCCGTCGGAGCCGACCGCGGCGGGATCGAGGGGCTCGCCCGCGCCGAGCGCGCCGGGCTGCCGACCTTCGTCTGCCGGGTCAAGGACCACGCGACGCGTGAGAAGTGGGACGCGGAGCTCGCCGAGGCCGTCGCCTCGTACGAGCCCGACCTCGTCGTCTCCGCCGGGTTCATGAAGATCGTCGGGAAGGAGTTCCTGGCGCGGTTCGGCGGTCGGTTCGTCAACACCCACCCGGCCCTCCTCCCCAGTTTCCCGGGGGCCCACGGGGTGCGGGACGCGCTCGCGTACGGCGCCCGGGTCACCGGCTGCACCGTCCACTTCGTCGACGACGGCGTCGACACCGGGCCGATCATCGCGCAGGGCGTGGTGGAGGTCCGGGACGAGGACGACGAGAGCGCTCTGCACGAGCGCATCAAGGAAGTCGAGCGAAGGCTGCTCGTCGATGTCGTGGGGCGGCTCGCCCGCAACGGCTATCGCATCGAGGGACGAAAGGTAGTTATCCAGTGACCGCCGAGAGCAACGCCAAGCGGGCCATTCGCCGTGCGCTTGTCAGCGTCTACGACAAGACCGGCCTCGAGGACCTCGCGCGCGGGCTGCACGAGGCCGGTGTCGAGCTCGTCTCCACCGGCTCCACGGCCGCGAAGATCGCCGCCGCCGGCGTCCCCGTCACCAAGGTCGAGGAGCTCACCGGCTTCCCCGAGTGCCTGGACGGCAGGGTCAAGACCCTGCACCCCAGGGTCCACGCGGGCATCCTCGCCGACCTCCGGCTGGAGGACCACCAGCGCCAGCTCGCCGAGCTGGGGGTCGAGCCCTTCGACCTCGTCGTCGTGAACCTCTACCCCTTCCGGGAGACCGTCGCCTCCGGCGCCACCCCCGACGAGTGCGTCGAGCAGATCGACATCGGCGGCCCCTCGATGGTCCGCGCGGCGGCGAAGAACCACCCCTCGGTGGCCGTCGTCACCAGCCCGGCGCGGTACGCCGATGTCCTGAACGCCGTCCAGGACGGCGGCTTCGACCTCACCACCCGCAAGCGGCTCGCGGCCGAGGCCTTCCAGCACACCGCCGCGTACGACGTCGCCGTGGCCTCGTGGTTCGCCTCGTCCTACGCGCCCGCCGACGACTCGCAGTTCCCCGACTTCCTCGGGGCCACCTGGGAGCGCGCGCACACCCTGCGCTACGGCGAGAACCCGCACCAGCCGGCCGCGCTGTACGTCTCCGGGACCGGCGGCCTCGCCGAGGCCGAGCAGCTGCACGGCAAGGAGATGTCGTACAACAACTACACGGACACGGACGCCGCGCGCCGTGCCGCGTACGACCACGACGAGCCGGCCGTCGCGATCATCAAGCACGCCAACCCCTGCGGGATCGCGGTCGGCGCGGATGTCGCCGAGGCGCACCGCAAGGCGCACGCCTGTGACCCGCTGTCCGCGTTCGGCGGTGTGATCGCCGTCAACCGGCCGGTCAGCAAGGAGATGGCGGAGCAGGTCGCGGAGATCTTCACCGAGGTCATCGTCGCGCCCGACTACGAGGAGGGGGCCCTGGAGGCCCTCGCCAAGAAGAAGAACATCCGCGTGCTGAAGGCCCCCGGCGCGCCCGCCGCGCCCGTGGAGCTGAAGCCCGTCGACGGCGGTGCGCTGCTCCAGGTGACCGACCGGCTCCAGGCCGACGGCGACGACCCGGCCAACTGGACCCTCGCGACCGGCGACGCCCTCTCCGCCGACGAACTGGCCGAGCTGGCGTTCGCCTGGAAGGCCTGCCGCGCGGTGAAGTCCAACGCGATCCTGCTCGCCAAGGACGGCGCGTCGGTCGGCGTGGGGATGGGACAGGTCAACCGCGTCGACTCCTGCAAGCTGGCGGTGGAGCGGGCGGGCGCCGAGCGCGCGCGGGGCTCGTACGTCGCCTCTGACGCGTTCTTCCCGTTCCCGGACAACATCGACGTGCTGGGTGCGGCCGGCGTCAAGGCCATCGTCCAGCCGGGCGGTTCGGTCCGTGACGAGCTGGTCGTCGAGGCCGCGCAGAAGGCCGGGATCACGATGTACTTCACGGGGACGCGGCACTTCTTCCACTGAACCGAGGCACCGTCGAGGTGCATGCGCTGAACGTGTGGGGCGCGGGGCCCGTCGGTACGTCCGACGGGCCCCGCGTCGTACGCGTGTGCGTCGTGCCGCTCGCCGCGTCGTGCCGTTCGCTACGTCGTGCCGCGCAGCGCCGCCCAGGTGTCGGGCCCGACCTGGCCGTCGACCTCCAGTCCCTTCGCGGCCTGGAACTGCCTGACCGCCGACTCCGTGTCCTTCCCGAACTTGCCGTCCACGCCCGAGCCGCCGACGCTGTGGCCGCGCTTCTGGAGCATGCACTGCACCTGGACGACGCGTTGGCCCTCGTCGCCCCGGTCGGTGAGTTCGGTGCCGGAGTAGTAGGTGCACTGGGAGATCCAGGCGGGGGTGGCGGGCTTCGTCGTGGTCTTGGTCGGGGTGGGCGCGGGGGTGGTCGCTGCCGCGTCGCCGTCACCGCCCGATGAACCTCCGGCACCGGGTGTGGTGTCGGCCGTCTCGCCGGGGGTGGCGTCGCCCGTCTCCTCGGAGGGCCTCACGGACGGGCTCTCCCCGTCCCCCTTCTTCTGGTCCTTCTCGGCGGAGGGCGAGAGCGAGGGCGAGTCGGAGGACCCCGGCAGCGGCGCGGCGGCCTTTCCGTCGGGCGCCGTGGTCGTACCGGCGGTCGGCGTGGCGGACGCGGAGTCCTCGACGGGTGTGCGGGTGACGAGGTACGCCCCCATGGCCACCGCGCACATCGCCAACGCGGCCACGACGACGAAGTACGACCGCCTCCGCCGCCGGGGCACCACCGATCTGACGGTGGGCCCCTGGCCGCCGCCCGCGGTCGGCGTCCCTCCGTACGGGCCGGAAGACGCCGCGTACGGACCGTACGCCCCGATCGGCGTCGGGCCTCCGAATGTCCCGGCCGATGTCGGGCCTCCGTTAGCACCCGTCGGCGTGGAGGCTCCGTACGCCCCGGCAGGCGTAGACGCTCCATAGGTGCCGGCCGGTGTGGGGGCACCGTGATCACCGGTCGGCGTCCCGGTGCGACCGCCCGGTGTGGTGGGCGCCCCGTGGTTCCCGGCCGGCGCGGCCGCACCGTGGGCCCCGGCCGCTGTTGCCGCCGCGCCCTGCTCGCCCGGCGGTGCCTGCGCCCCGCTCTCCTCCGTCGGCACCGGCGTGCGCTGCGCACCGGGGAGCGGATGGTGGGGCGTCTCGAAGGCCCCCGCCGGATCGGCTGTTCCGTACGCCGCCGGTGGCGCCTCTGCCGCCCCACTTCCGTCCGCGCCCTCGGCCGGTGTGGCCGGTCCGGGGCCCGGGGGCGGTGTCGGCGCGTAG
>NZ_JARGEE010000548.1:0-5125 GCF_033794485.1 Streptomyces sp. MB09-02B | reverse complement strand
TCACTCAGGGGCCCTAGGCGCACCACCACAGGAACTTCTCGCACGTCTCCGAGGGCGACGACCCGGCCCCCGAGCCGTCGCCCTCGGAGACGTGCGAGAAGTTCCTGTGGTGGTGCGCCTAGGGCCCCTGAGTGATCGGCGCGAGCTTCGCTCGAACCCGGCAGGCGACCGACGGACGACGGCCCCTGACGTGATGTCAGGGGCCGCCGTCGGATGCGGATCCGGAGTCACCGGTCGGCGTGGCCCTCCGCGATCTGCTGCCTCTCCCACTGCACCTTCCGCACCACCTCGGGCTTGACCTGACGCTCCTCCAGGGTGTGGACGAGCCCGTCCAGCAGGTGGGTCGCCGAGTCGCGCCGGCCCAGTTCGTCCAGGCCGGCCGCGTACCGCGTCACGTCGTTCGTGAGCCGGATGTGACCGAAGGTGTTCGCCGCCGCCCCCAGGTCACCGTAGGCCTGCTCGGCGAGCTGCCCGCCCGCCTCGGCGTCGGTCCCGGCGGCCTCGACGCTCACCGCGCCGTCGCGGGCCGTGAGGACCTTGCCGGGGACGGTGGCCGCGGTGGCGAGACACGCGGCCGAGTGCCTGGCCACGGCCGTGTCGGGGATCCGCTCGGTGACCTCGCGCAGCACGTCGTTGGCGTCGTCCAGGACCCGGCTGCCGCCCAGCGCGAGGACGCGTCCCACGGTGTCGGTGAACACGTCGTCCGCGAGGCGCTCCTGATCCCGGCTCGCCGGGCGTTCCACCCGGACGGTGATCGGGTCCGCCAGGATCTGGCCGCCGGAGGCGTCGGTGGCGGCCGAGGCCCCGTCCTGAGCGGACCGCAGCGCCGCGTACACCCGGTAGGCACCCGGCTCGGAGATCTGCCAGCCGCCGAGGCCCGAGGAGAGCACGACCTGCTCGTACAGCGATTCGCCCGGCTGCAGCAGGACGGGTTCCGGGCGCAGGCAGTAACGCAGGTACGGCTGCACCACCCGGGCCTCGGTCGTGCCCTCCCGCTGGACGAGGATGCTGAGTTCGTCGCTGCGCAGCGTCGTGCGGTTCACCATCGTGGGGACCTGGGAGGTGTTGGTCAGCTTCAGCTCCCCGATCACCGGCTCCAACATGCCGAAGCGGTAGGCCTGTTGCCGATCGGTGTCGCGGTTGAAGCGCAGGGTGAGCTGCAACGGACCCGTACCGGCGAGGTGCCGCGCCTGCTCGAAGCCGTGGTGGTCGAACCAGGGGATGTTGCCCTGCTGCACGAACCGCGCGGGGGCGTGCCGCAGGAAGCGGAGTTCGTCCTCCGAGAAGAAGTACCGGAAGCCCGAGAAGAACGCCTGCTGCCCGCCCTCGAAGCGGTGCGGGTAGTTCATGAAGCTGGAGGCGTGGGGCTCGTTCCGCAGCGGGATCCAGGGCGTGCCCAGCGACTTCTGCCACGAGTGCGCGAGGTTGAAGCAGTGACCGATCTCGTGCACCGCCGTCCAGTAGCGCATCCGCCGCACGTACGCCTCGGGATCGGGATCGTTCGGCGGCCGTTCGGAGATGAACGAGTTCGAGAACACCGCGCAGCCCTGCCGCTGGGCGGTGCCGATGTCGTCGAACATGATGCCGCCCAGGCTGGGGCCGTCGTCGTGCTGACCGGCGAACAGCGTCCACACCTGCCACTGGGCGACGCCCTGCCCCGAGGGGCCGGGCTCCCAGGCGGACCAGTGCCGTTGCATGGCGTCGTGCATCTCGATGTCGGACCACGTGCCGTTCACCGAGGCGGAGAGCGGGATCTCGTTGCTGCCCCGGGTGCGGGTGACATGGATGCCCTGTCGGCTGAACGCGTCCTCCACGGTGAGGGTGGTGTTCGGGAGGTCGGGCGGCCGCACGGGGTGGTCGTGCAGCGCGTACTCGACGGTCTGTTCGGCGTCGGAGACCCTGTCGTACTCGATCTCCACCTCGCGGAAGTGCGGCGTGACGTGCGCGTAGCGCACCACCTCGTCCGGGGCGTCCGGCCGTACGAAGGTGACGAGCGCGCCCATGGGCTGCAGGGGCGGCGTGCCGGTGAGCTGGACGCGGATCGCCGTCCCGGGCCGCAGTGCGGTGTTGCCGTCGCGGTACTTGATCGGCCCGGTGTAGGTGCCGTTCGGTTCCTTGCGGACCTTGGCGAGCCAGGTGAGCCGGCCGCTGGTGAGCCGCCAGACCGTGCCGGAGACCGTCATGGTGGGCGCCGGGCCGTCCACGTCCACACGCAGTTCCTCGAACGACACGACGGCGCTCTCGGGTGCCGCGACCTCGGCGGCCTGGGCCGGGGCCCGACCGGACACGATCTGCTGCGGGGTGGCCGGTTCGCCGTTGCCCGACGACGCGCCCGTCGTCCAGGGGAAGCCGGCCGCCGCCGTCGCGACCGGCCCCGCGTCGGCGGCGGGCGGGGCCTCGGCGGCCTGCGCGAGGCCCCCGGGCGGCACGGGGAGATCGAGGCGCAGGTACACGCCGCTGCGCCCGGTCGCCGCGATGGCCTCACCCTCCGCGGCCGCCTCGGGCCCGGTCTGCCTCTCGCCGCCCAGACGGCGGGTGATCGTGCCCATCACCGCGCTGACGAGCTGGTCGAACTCACTGCGCTGGCTGGATTCCTGAGTGGTCATGCTGCCTCCCGCTTCCGCCCGTAGCGAGCACGGGCGGACGAAGGTGAACGGTGAACGGCCGGGAGCCCGGACGTTCCGGACCGGAGAAACGTGGGCCTGGGCGACGTCGGCCTGTGCGCCGCGGCCGTCGGAGGCGGCCGCGGGGGCGTCGTTCGGGGAACGCGACGTCGGACGGCGCACGAAAGGGGAGTTATTCACCCGACAGGCGGGTTTGTTCCCACTGGCCAGTCAAAGCCCGGCGGGGGAGAGCCGCAACCGGACCCGGCCTTCACGGGCCTTCACCGGTCTCTTCCGGTCCTTACCGGCCTTCAGGCGTAGCCGCGTAGGCCGCCGCCGGTCACGGCGTCGAGGCTGCCGTCGGCGGCGCGGCTGATCCCGGCCCACCGGACGGCCCCTGTGTCGACCCGGATGCTCAGCCGCTCGACGCCGTCGACCCGCACGCCGATCGCGTGGTCCCCCTCCATCAGCCGGACGGGTACGGAGCGGGCGAGGCCGATCTGCCGCCGTGTGCGGACCTCGGGATCGTCCAGGACGACGTCCCCGTCCACCACGACCACGACGTGCTGGCCCTCGAACCCCTCCTCCAGCGCGATGGTCAGCTCACCCGGCTCAGCCAAGGCTCTGCCCTCCGTCGGGGGCCCGTCGTTCGGGCGGATCGGTCGGTGGCCGTCCCACGTCCGAGAGCGTCTCGCGCGCACGCGCGTCGACGAAACGGGTCACGAGATGCTGGGCGGCACCGAAGATGACGGCCCACGCCACGATCTGCGGACTGGAGTCCAGGTAACTCAGACCGGGGATGAACGCACCCCGGATGAGCAGCACTCCGACGAACGCGGTCAGGGCCCCGGTGGGAAACTTCAACAGGGCCGCCGCGAGCGGCAGCATGTACGGCGAACTCGTCCCCTGGATACGGCGCAGGGAGGCGATGACCGTGAGCGCCGCGCCGGCGAGCCCCGCGGCCTCCACGACGAGGACGTCGACCCGCCGGGCGTAGTCGCTGGGCGCCAGTTCCTCGTCGTTGCGGTCGACCTCCCCCGACGGGCAGGCGGCGTACTCGCTCTTCTCGGGCAGGAAGCACATGTTGAGGGAGTCGGGGCAGGCCCATCCCCAGACCGCGAGTCCGCCCGCGCCGAGGAGGACGAAGAAGGTCGCGATCCGCAGGATGATGCTGAGGCTGCGCACCCTGCTGAACTCGCCGTCCAGCGCCTCGTAGGAGGCGCTCAGGGCGGAGACGAGGAGTTCACGGTCGCCCGGCAGCCGCTCCTCCGCCTCCACGCGGCCCACGGCCGCGGCCACCTTCACCCGCAGCGGGTCGTTCGGGCGGAGATGCTGCTCGACGTGGCTCAGCACGTCGGCACTGCGGCCGACCAGTTCCTGATCCGAACACATCCTGAGCAGCATGACGTCGGTCGCGCGCACATTGGCCCACGTTCTCTCCAGGGCCGCGGCCCCGGTGAACAGACGGCGCCGCGCGGAGACGGCCTCGCGCGCCTCCCGCAGTTGCCGGGCGATCCCCTCCAGCGTCTTCTCCCGCTGACACCGCTCGACCGGGTCCTCGACCGCCCGGCATCCCTCACGGGCCGCCTGCTGCTCCAGATAGAGGATGTGGGCGACGGCACGCTCGCGCCAGGCTGTCCGGTGCCCCCGGAACATCTCCTCGGCGGGGCGGGGGAGTTGGGCCACGTGCTCCGGCGAGGTCGGCCCGTCGGCGGCAGGGCGCGACGCCCGGTCCCGCGCCGGTGTGCGTCCGAGGACGTGTGCGGCGATCCACGCGAGAGCGACGGCGGTGACGCGGGGCCTCTCCGGGCCGTCGGCGCCGTCGGAACCGGCGGCGCCGTCGAAGGCCTTCCCGTTGGTCATCCAGACCTCCAGCAAAGACTCCCCTGCTCAGCGTAGGCCGGACCACCGACGGGTGCACCTACACCCGATCGACGCCCCCGCGCCTACGCCCCCAGCATCCGCCGCAGCAGATCCCGCAGGGTCTCCCGTTCCGTGGCGCTCAGGCCCGCCAGCGGCTCGCGGGCGAAGTCCAGGGAGTTCCGGAGGCTGCCGGCCACCTGGCGGCCCTCGGCGGTGGCGGCCGCCAGTTTCACGCGGCGGTCGTTCGGGTCGGGGCGGCGCTCCACCAGGCCCCGGGTCTCCAGGCGGTCCACGATGCCGGTCACGTTCGACGGCTCGCAGCGGAGTTTCTGGGCGAGGCGACGCATGGGAAGCGGTTCCAGGGAAAGGAGGCCGAGAAGACGGGCCTGGGCGCCGGTGAGGCTGTGTTCGGCGGCGGCGTCCTCGTACTCCTCGTGGTAGCGGGCCACCACCGTGCCGATGAGTTCGACGACCTCCATGGTCAGCGGGTCGATGCGGGGGGTCGTCTTCTGCGTGGGCATGGCTCCGAGGGTACCCCTTTACTTGACAACATGAAATATTCAGGAGCATGGTTGTTTCAGATGTTGAAGTAACCGCACGGTATGTAAGCCGCACGGCAAGCCCCACGCATCGCAGAAAGGCCGACCCCCATGTCCGAC
>NZ_JARGEE010000547.1:0-5136 GCF_033794485.1 Streptomyces sp. MB09-02B | reverse complement strand
CTCCCGGCCCGAACCACCCGGCTCCCCCTCGCTCACCCTCTCCCTGCCTCTGTCCAATTCCCGCTCGGCGACCCGGCGGGCCATCAGCCGCAGCTTGCGCACGGTCACGATGACGCCGGCGACGAGGGTGCCGCCGTAGAGCCAGCCCGCCTGCATGGCGAGGGCGGTGACCAGGGCCATCAGATGCCCCCCGAGGCCGCCCTCGCCCTCGGCGAGCAGCGGCAGCCCGACCGCGAAGGCGATGGGTACGACGACGGGCGCGCTCGCCAGGTCACCGCTGCGCACCCACACCGCGCTCAACGCGCTGACCAGCAGGAACAGCACCCCGTACAGGGCGGGGGAGGCGCCGAACAGCAGCCGGTCGAGGCCGGCGAGCACGAACATCGACACCCCGCAGAAGACCCCGCAGCCCAGCCCGGTGAGGCGTGGCTCCGGCATCCGACGCACGGCCCGCGCGATCCTCCGCACGGCCCGCGCGGCACTCCGCACGGCTCGCACCGGGGGCGGTACGGGCCCGCGCGCGACCGGAGCACGACGCGGCACACCCGCGCCGCCAACCCGTCCCCCTCTGCCGGCCTGCGGCGGAAGGGGAGAGGCGCGGCGCTGCGGCCCGGTCCGAGGGGGATGCGGGGGGTGCGTCCTTTGCTGCTGCTCCACTCGTCCAACCTAGGTCGGTTAATGTGCCGAATGGGTTCACAGACACGCCGTCGAGCGGACCTTGGCCAAGCGTTCGACACTTCGCCGGGGCGGGTGCCGGTACGCCGTAAACTGGGGGATCGGCCGGCCTTCCGGCCGCTGGGGCACGATCCGCCGGACAGGCTCCGGGCCGGCCCCAGGCCCAGCCGCCCAGCCCCGGCCGCCTGGCCCTCCTACGTACGGGAAGTCGTAAACGTGTCGCTCACGATCGGAATCGTCGGTCTGCCCAACGTCGGCAAGTCGACCCTGTTCAACGCCCTGACCAAGAACGACGTGCTGGCGGCCAACTACCCGTTCGCCACGATCGAGCCGAACGTCGGCGTCGTGGGCGTCCCGGACGAGCGCCTGACGAAGCTGGCCGAGATCTTCAGCTCGCAGAAGGTCCTCCCGGCGACGGTCGACTTCGTCGACATCGCGGGCATCGTGCGCGGCGCCAGCGAGGGCGAGGGCCTCGGCAACAAGTTCCTCGCGAACATCCGCGAGTCGGACGCGATCTGCCAGGTCATCCGCGCCTTCCAGGACGAGAACGTCGTGCACGTCGACGGCAAGGTCTCGCCCAAGGACGACATCGAGACGATCAACACCGAGCTGATCCTCGCCGACCTGCAGACCATCGAGAAGGTCCTGCCGCGCCTCCAGAAGGAGTCGCGCATCAAGAAGGACATCGCCCCGAAGGTCGCCGCCGTCGAGGCCGCCCAGGAGATCCTGGAGAAGGGTGACACCCTCTTCTCCCAGGGCATCGTGCAGGGCTCCGGCAACGAGGAGCTCCTCCACGACCTGCACCTGCTCACCACCAAGCCGTTCCTGTACGTCTTCAACGTCGACGAGGACGAGCTGACCGACGAGGACTTCAAGAACGAGCAGCGCGCCCTGGTCGCCCCCGCCGAGGCGATCTTCCTCAACGCCAAGCTGGAGGCGGACCTCGCCGAGCTGGACGAGGCGGACGCGATGGAGCTCCTGGAGTCGGTCGGCGCGGAGGAGCCGGGCCTCGCCACCCTCGCCCGGGTCGGCTTCGACACCCTGGGCCTGCAGACCTACCTCACGGCCGGCCCCAAGGAATCCCGCGCCTGGACCATCAAGAAGGGCGCGACGGCCCCCGAGGCGGCCGGTGTGATCCACACCGACTTCCAGAAGGGCTTCATCAAGGCCGAGGTCATCTCCTTCGCCGACCTGGTGGAAACCGGCTCGGTGGCCGAGGCCCGCGCCAAGGGCAAGGCCCGCATGGAGGGCAAGGACTACGTGATGCAGGACGGCGACGTCGTCGAGTTCCGCTTCAACGTGTGACCAGTTCGTTACTGTACGTCAAGTAGCTTGGCAAGTGCGCAGGTCGGAAGGGGTCGGACTCGGACGAGTCCGACCCCTTCCACATTCCCGCGCAGACGGCGCGCGGACTTTTCACCTGCTTCGGGGCGGCGTGAGCCTGTCCAGGTCGAGGCTGATTTCGAAGGGCACCGGGCGCTGGAGAGTGCCCCGGAAGATGCCGGCGGGCGCGTAGGCGCCGGTCGGTTGGTCGAGCTCGTAGACATGGACGACAGGTGCCCCGTCCTCGTCTTCGATGCACCAGTAGTGCGGGATGCCGGCCTCCGCGTACTTGCGAAGCTTCACGGTGCGGTCGCGGTGGGCGGATTCCGGTGACACGGCCTCGACGACGAGCTTCACGTTCTCCGGGGCGTACCAGGTGCGGTCGGGGTCGTAGGACAGGTCCGTCAGCAGGAGGTCCGGCTCCGGGCGGTTGCGGGCATCGAGGCGGATCGTCATTTCGCGCTCGACCTCGAAGCCGGTCGGAGCCTGCGCCATGAGCGTGGTCGTCAGGGCGGTGACGAGGCGGCCATGCCAGGACCGCTGGGGCGACATCATGAAGACGAGTGCTCCGTCGATGAGCTCGGTGTGGCGGGGCGCCTCCGGGAGGCGGTCCAGGTCCTCCGCGAACCAGCCCTCCGCGCGCGGGGGGCGCATCCAGTCGGGCAGAGCGGTCATGAGCCAACCCTAGCGATTGATGCCGACAGGAGGGGCGTCGCGCTGGTGATCCATTGGTGCGGCTCCTGCCCCTGACTGCGGCGCGGTGGAGGCACCCCGGCCCGGGCGACCGGATCACGCCGTACGTGACCGTGAAGGCCGGCGGCACTCTTCGAGGTCGGGCCCCTGCTCTTTTCCTGCCGTGTTCGCCAGCCGCCCGGCGAACGCGACCGCGTCAGCGAGGTCGAACAGGCGGCAGTGGGCATGACCGACCCGACCGGAGCGCACCGCCCCGGTCGCCTCGTAGGCGGCCCCCACCGCTGCGAACGAGGGTGAGCAGAGGGCCACCAGCGCCCGGCAGTGCCCGATCTCGTTGCCGAGCGCGCTCTCCCAGTCCATGCCCAGGCCGATCCGCTCGATGTCGAGGAACGGCTGTTGTCCGCTGCAGTCCGCACCCAGGCGGCCCAGCTCCGCCAACAGGTCGTCGTAGAAACGACGCACGAAGGCGCTACCCCGGTCGTCCCGGCGCGCATAGCTGAGGAAGAAGTACGGCTCTCGCTCCAAAGCACCCCCCGGCCGTCGTATCCGGCGCAGGCGTTTCACCGCGCCTGGAGCCGGGATACGTGCGTGGCAACGTGATACCCCGCTGGACCGGGACTCAACTCGCCAAGGAGGGCAGGGGATCGTAGTTGGCCGAAAGGCGGTGAGAAAGGCTGTGGACGTCAGAGAAGTGCTGACGAGAACGCGGCGAAGCTCTCGCCCGACGGGAATCGCACATCGTGGAGCACCGACGCGAGAACCGTGTCCGGCAGGTCCCCGAGCGCTTCCATGGGCAGGTCGGTGATGTCCACCAGGTCCGAGACGTGCTCGGGGCCGCTCGTCTCTCTCAGCACCTGAAGTGCCCTTCTACCTCGCGCGCGCCGACCGGGTGTGTGCTTCTTGTGGTCCGGTGCCGCGCGAGGGAAATTCCCGCCCTCTGTCACCGCTGTTCGGTGAGGTCCCTTGTCGGGAACGTGCCGGTTCGGGGATGTCGATCTCCTGGGCTGGGCAGTTTCCGAGCAGGTCGGCACATCAGGCTGGGGAGGGGGACCACATGTGGGTGGCATGGGCGATTCTCGGCGTGCTCGTCGTGCTCAACGGTGAGTTCCGGGTGCTGGCGGTCGCCGCCGGAGTGCTGTTGTTGTGGGTCGGGCACAAGCGCAGCAACATGCTGTTGACGGCGGTCGGCGCGGGGTTCCTCGCGCTGATGCTGTACGCGGCGTACTGATCCCGGCGCCGGCGGGGCCCTTCGGGGCTCAGGCCCCCGCCAGCCCCGTCTTCACTCCCGCGCCGCACAACGGCACCACCGCCGTGCGTGACCCCAGCGCTCCCTCCCGTACCGCCGCCCAGCAGGCCACGCCCGTGGACTCGACGTACAGGCCGCGGGAGGCCAGGTCGCGTTGGGCGTGGCGGATCTGGTCCTCCGTCACGGTGAGGAAGGTGCCGCCGGAGTCCCGGACGGCGCGGAGGATCTGACGGGCCCGCGGCGGGCGGGGGATGGCGATGCCCTCGGCGAGGGTGGGTGCCGTGGGCGTGGTCCCGACGAGGTCGTCGGCGCCCTCCAGCCAGGCGTGGGCCAGCGGCGCCACGGCGGCGGACTGGACGGCGTAGAGGGCGGGGCGGCGGTCGATGAGGCCCGCCGCGTGCAGTTCGGCGACGGCGAGGGACGCGCCCAGCAGCAACGTGCCGTTGCCCACCGGTACGACGATCACCTCGGGGAGGCGTCCGCCGAGGTCCTCCCACAGTTCGTGGACGTACGTCTTGGTGCCGTGCAGGAAGTACGGGTTGTAGACGTGCGAGGCGTAGAACACGCCGTCCTCGTCCGCCGCCGAGCGGGCCACCCGGGCCGTGGCCTCGCGGTCGCCGTCGACGAGGTGGAGCTGCGCGCCGTGCGCCCCGATCTGCTCCAGCTTCTTGTCCGACGTGCCGGCCGGGACGTACACCGTGCAGGGCAGCGCGGCCCGTGCGCAGTACGCGGCGACCGCCGTGCCCGCGTTGCCGCTGCTGTCGGCGATCACCTGCCTGGGACCGAGCCGCAGGGCCAGCTCGGCGAGGAGCACCGCGCCCCGGTCCTTGAAGGACAGCGTCGGCATCAGGAAGTCGAGCTTGGCCCGGATGCCCTCCCGCAGTTCGACGAGCGGGGTCCGGCCCTCGCCCAACGAGACCGTGGGCGAGGCCAGGGGGAGGCATTCCGCGTAGCGCCAGAGCGAGTTCACCCGGCCGGAGAGCGACTTGAGCGATGCGGGTGTGGGCGCGAAGTCCAGGTCGAGGGGGCCTCGGCAGGCCGGGCAGCACCAGGCGAGGGAGGCGGCGGGGACGCGCGTGCCGTCCGTCGGGCAGAAGCGATCCGGCAGAGGGGTCATGAACGAAGGTTAGTTCGGGGGAGATGAGTCGGCAGGTGTGACGGCGGTGGCCGTGTCGGCAGAGGTCGGAGGGGGGTGGGGG
>NZ_JARGEE010000546.1:0-5178 GCF_033794485.1 Streptomyces sp. MB09-02B | reverse complement strand
CGCCCGTACCGTCGCCGAGGGGAAGTGGCAGGAAGGGCCTGCAGAGCCCAAGCGGCACAAGCCGTACCCGTTTGACATCTATACGCACTGCGGGATCAAGTGGGTGAAGTTCGGTGGCCGTTGGTGGGTCTTGGACTCCGTGTTCCCTGGTGCCGAGCGGGTCAAGGGGGAGCCGCCCTCACAGGACAGACAGAGGCTCGCCGGCTACATGACTTTGATCGACGCGGAGACCGCCGACTTCGATGCCGCCGGAATGCCCACGATGCAATTCGTAGCCACCGAGGACGAACCCCCGGGCTGTGTCTGAATGCGAAGACCAGCGACAACGCAACACCCACAGCGAAGTCGTCGACCGGGGCCCACGTCGCCGTGCGACAGGTGACGCGCGCGGACCGTCCCGTCGCCCCGCCGGGACGGTCCGAAAACGTGGTGTCCCTGCTACACCGCGTGTTTTGGACAGGCACTTCCTCCACGCTGCATGAGCGCTGGACGAGCGCTAACCGGCCTCCCACGAGGGTTGGATCACCAACTCCACCTGGGAGGACGGGAGCAGGGAGCCGGTTGCGGCGTACCCCACGCTCCCGCGTTCCCGGGCGGACTCCGCGCAGGAACGTAGTAAGGGGCAGACTCATGGGTAACGCTGTGCGGCCACAGCGCAGGGCCATTCTCACCGGAGGGATCGCGGCGGCCTCCGCGGCCGTGCTCACCGCCTGTTCGTCGAAGACCGGCGCTGCCGACACGGCGAAGGCGGCGAACGTCGGGGCGGCGTCGCCCTCCCCGCAGGCCGCTCCCCGGCCCGACTCCGCCGGGACGGCGTACGCCAGGCTGCTGGACGGCAACAAGCGCTGGGTGAGCGGCAAGCTGCAGCACCCCGACCAGGACCCCGCCCGGCGCGCGGCCGTCGCGCCCGAGCAGAAGCCGTACGGCGTGATCGTCTCCTGTATCGACTCCCGCGTGCCGCCGGAGCTCGTCTTCGACACCGGCATAGGCGACCTGTTCGTGATACGCACCGGCGGACAGGTCGTGCAGCCGGTGGTCGTCGGCTCCGTCGAGTACGGGCCCCTCACCGCGGGATCCCCGCTCATCGTCGTCCTCGGGCACCAGAACTGCGGTGCCATCAAGGCGGCGTACAAGGCGATCAAGGACGGCGAGAGTCTGCCGGGCAACCTGCAGTCGATCGTCGAGGCCCTGCGCCCGGCCTACAAGGACATCGCCAAGACCAAGCACGCCGACCCCGTCGACGCGATGATCCGCGCCCACGCCAACCGGACCGCCGCCGACCTGCGGTCCAACGCCGCGCTCGCCCCCCTGGTGAAGAAGGGCGATCTGAGCGTGGTCAGCGCCTACTACTCGCTCGACACCGGCCGCGTCGAGACCCTCACGGGAGCCCCCTCCGCCTGACCCGGCGAACGCCCTCCAGCCGCGAGTCCGGCCGCCCCTGTCACGGGAGGACAAGGGCGGCCGGACCGGCTGCTCGGTGGCTTCGGACGGAAATCCGAGTGCGGGCGAGAGAGGAAGGTCCTCGCTGGCGGACCAGCGACGAGGTGACAAGGTGCCAAGCAGACAAGGTCCTGACCGTCGACAAGCACGGCCTCGAGCCCGGCGAGGCGGCCCTGGCCTGGTTGCTCACCCGTCCCGGCGTAACCGGCCCGATCGTCGGCCCGCGCACGGCGGAGCAGCTCGAACCCTCCCTGCGCGCGGTCGAGTTGGAGCTGAGCGAGGAACTGCTGGCCGGGCTGGACGAGACCTTCCCCGGACCGGGACCGACTCCGGAGGCCTTCGCCTGGTAGCGGTCACAGCCGCAGTCCCCCGACTGTGCGCTGACCATCCTCCGCAGCCGCAGCCGCAGCCGCAGCCGCAGCCGCAGCCGCAGCCCGCACCGCAGGTCGACGTAGCGGCGCCCGGTGATGTCCCACAGATGGTGTCCGGCGCGCAGCCCGGCACGTGCGGGAAGTCGGGCGGCCGGGTGATCACCGTGCCCAGTCCCGCGTCCCGGGCAGTGTGGGCGATGCGGTCCGCCGGGTAGGCGGGGTCGACGGGCACGTAGGCCGCGCCCGCCTTCAGGACGGCGAGCAGGGCGACGACGAGTTCGGCGGTGCGCTCCAGGCACACACCCACCCGGCCCCCGGCGGTGACGCCGCGTCGGCGCAGGCCCCGGGCCAGGAGGGCGGACTGTTCGTCGAGTTCGACGCGGACCGGGACGCGGACCGGGACGCGGACGGGCACGCACTCGTCGGTCGGCTCTTCGACGCCGCGGAGATGCCCCCCCCGAGAAGTCGAAAACGCTGGAGTGGAACCACGCCCACACGTCGTCGGACCCCTGACAGCCAACGGAAAACTCGACACGACCCGGCTCCCCGCACCCGCGGCCCCCGCCCCGCCGACGCGGCACACCGAGCCCGTCACCGACGACCTCGCCGAGCAACTGCGCGTGGTCTGGAGCGAGATCCTCGGCACGCCCGTAGACCTGGACGACGACTTCTTCGAACTCGGCGGCAACTCCCTGTTCGCCGTCCGCATCGGCGCGACACTGCGCGCGCGGGGCCTGCCGTCCTTGCGTCTGCGCGAGCTGTACCGCCATCCGACCGTCCGAGAGATGGCCGGCAGTCTCGCTTCCTCGTCGCGGGGAGGCGAGGACTGACAACTGGCTGCGGCCGGTCCGTGTGCCGACGCCGTCCCAGAGACGGGACAAACGTCCAGGTCACAGTGGGTCGTTCATCCCAGCGTCCCAGGAGGTACTGGTGCGCTTGCCAGGCTTCGGAGAGGAACCCGATGCTGATCCGCGTAGGGCAGTCGGGGAGCGGCGCGGTGCCGCTCCCGCTCCCTGCCGACGGTCACGCCGGGCGCGGGCCGAGCCGGCACGTACACAGGAATGGAACCGCAGACGCATGATGATGTCCCGAACGAACCGCACTGCACTGGCCATGGGCACCGCTGTCCTCATGGCGTCCGGAATGGTCGTCGCGGGGGCTACGACCGCCTCCGCCGATGCGTGCGGAGGCCCCCGCAAGTACCTCTGCGGTGCGGTCAAGAACAGGACCGGCAAGCCGATGCACTACACGATGAAGCTGGGCAGCGGTCCGCACCTGTGCGACGTGTGGAACATCGACGGCGGCACCAAGAGCAAGTGGGACCAGACCGAATGTGAGCAGCAGTCGTTCAACAGGGGGACGATAGGCGGCAACGGCACCGGCCAGGACGTCGACGCCTTCACCTTCGCCAGCCACGGCTACCACGAGCGGTTCACCCGCGTCGGCACGTGGAACTGGCGGAAGAAGGGTGTCTGGACGAAGATCCGGAGCGGGGAGATCGCCGACTGCGGCATCGGCGACAACAACGAGGTCTGGTGCACCGTCCTCGTCCAGGTCTGACACAGCGGAAGGGTGCGGGCCACTGGCCCGCACCCACCACGGCACGCATGGGACCGCCCACCACCGACGGCAGGCGCACCACCTGTCGTCGGCGCCTGTCGCGTCGTGGACTTTCAGTCCCGCGGTGCGACGCGGATACGGTTCCCGTCGGGATCGGCTGCGAGGAAGGTCAGCAGGAACTCGCCTCGGCGCTCGGGGTCTCCCTTCGAACCATCACCCGGGACCTGAACTGGCTCCGCGACGCCGGTCTGCCGGTGACCGCACACCGGGGCCGCCTCGGAGGCGTGACCATGCTGCCCGGGTCCGGGCTCGATCTCACGCGACTCACGCCTGGCGAGCGTGATCATCTCTCGCTCACCGGGCTGGACGAGAAGCAACGTGCGGAGCTCGACGCATCGGTCGACAGCCGGCGCGCGCTCTCCAAGGTCGTCGCTGCACAGTCACGTCGAGTTCATGAGCTCCTGCCGCTCACCGACGTAGTGCACGTGGACAGCCGCCCCTGGCTCCGGACACGAGCCTCAGGCACGACTCCGGCTTCGCTGATCGGCTCAGTGCGGCGAGGTCGCCGGCTGAGGATCGAGTACGACAGCCCACGTGAGTCATGCCGACGCGACCTGGTCGTGGATCCCTACGGGCTGTTAGCCAAGGCCGGCATCTGGTATCTCGTAGCCGACCGTGCCGAAGTGCCCCACCTTTACCGGCTCGAACGGATCACGACATGGAATGAAGTCGACCAGCCACGACGGATCCGCGAGAACCAGACCCTGGCCACCGTCGCCGCGGCGCTCATGGATCAGTGGGAACACAACCATGCGATAGAGGTCAGCGCCACCATCGACCAGACCCAGATCGAGCGAGCGCGACGGATCTTCGGCCAACGACTCGTCCGGGACGACCCTGAGGCATCCCGCACCGGCCACAAGGTGACGATCCGCTTCCTTCAACTGGAGGACGTGCGAACACTACTGCCGTTCGGGAGCGCCATCACGGTGCACGGCCCCACCGAAGCCAGGGCTCACCTCCGCGCCCTCGCCACCAGCCTTGCCCGCCACTACGCGCCGTCACCAACGTCCTGACCCGCAACACTGGACATGGCCGGGGTCCGCGGCGGGGGCTACGCCCGGCTTCCTTTCCCGCCGCGGCCGGCTCCCCTTCAGCTGATCGGCCGCCGAAGCTCGGCCCGGATCCGGAAGGTCCGCTCGGCGAGGTCCGCCAGGTCCACGTCCCTGGCGTCCGCGGAGGAGATCGCGGGGTTGATCTCGCCGATCAGCGCGCCGGTGTTGCCGTCGTTCCAGGCGCACATCGGCATGATGACCCGCATGTTGAGGTCCTCCTTGGCGACCACCTGGCAGGTGACGGTGACGTCCGAGCCGGAGGGGCGGAAGTCCTCGGGCGCCCTGGCGACCGACATGCCCTCCGGGTCGTCGGCGTCCTTCAGCATGGTGTCCCGGGCGTCGTCGGCGTCCGTGAACCGGCCGTACACACCGCTGATGTTCAGCTGGCCCCCACGGTCCACGGGCGTGTAGATCGCGACGGCCGCCCGTACGTCACGGCCGCCCAGGGCACTCTCGGCATGGTGCTCGAAAGCGTCCTGCGGGGAGTCGGAGAAGTCCTGCTCCATCTCGTATTCACCGCCGAGCATGGTCTTGGGCAGGGTCAACCGGTACCGCGCCTCGGGGAAGTCTCCGTCAGTGCCGATCTCGCTGACCGCGACGGCTGCCCAGGCGACGAGCAACAGGGCCATGACCCCACCTGCGACCCCCAGGATGACACCGGCCCGGCTCTTCTTCGGCGGCGGAGGGGGTGG
>NZ_JARGEE010000545.1:0-5184 GCF_033794485.1 Streptomyces sp. MB09-02B | reverse complement strand
GGGCGGCAGGCCGTCGGCGGTGGGAGGAGGGCCCTCCTCCCACCGCCGACGGCCTGCCGCCCGCCCCCGTCGCCCCGCCCACCGCCGACGCCTTTCCGGGCGACCGTTCCGGCTCCATGGCGTCGGAGCGGGGGCTCCTGATGGTGGGCGAGCCCCACGTCGGTGGCTACGCCCTGGCCGCGCGCCACCGGCTGGAGCTGCTGTCCGAGGCCAGCGCCCGGATCGGCACCACCCTGGACGTGCGCCGCACCGCCCAGGAACTCGCCGAGACGGCGGTCCCGCGCCTCGCCGACTTCGTCACCATCGACCTGGCCGAGCCCGTGCTACGGGGCGAGGAGGCCGCTGACCCCCGCAGCGACCTGCGGCGCACGGTGGTCCACGGCATCCGCGACGACCTCCCCTTCAGCCCGGTCGGCAAACAGG
Source organism: Streptomyces sp. MB09-02B (assembly GCF_033794485.1). Lineage (NCBI taxonomy): Bacteria > Bacillati > Actinomycetota > Actinomycetes > Kitasatosporales > Streptomycetaceae > Streptomyces > Streptomyces sp. MB09-02B. The sequence goes on along the minus strand of NZ_JARGEE010000545.1, from coordinate 4,761 downwards.
TCGACTACGGCCCGAGCGTCCCGCAGTTGCGCGCTCTGACCGGCGGCGAGGCCGTGCTGGAACCGGACCTGAGGACGGCGGCGGGCTGGCTCGCGCAGGACCCCGAGCACACCGAGCGGCTGCTGAGCCACGTCCACTCCCTCATCGCCGTGCCCCTGGTCGCCCGAGGTGTCGTCCTGGGCGTCGCCGCCTTCTACCGGGCCCAGGACCCCGCCCCCTTCGGTGACGACGACCGCTCACTGGCCCAGGAACTCGCCACCCGAGCCGCCCTGTCCATCGACAACGCCCGGCGCTACACCCGCGAACGCACCATGGTGCTGGCCCTGCAGCGCAGCCTGCTCCCGCAAGGACTGCCCGACCGGGACTCCGTGGAGGTCGCCCACCGGTACCTGCCCGCCGAGTCCGACGTGGGTGGCGACTGGTACGACGTCATCCCGCTCTCCGGGACCAGGATCGGCCTCTTCGTCGGCGACGTCGTCGGCCACGGCCTGCTGTCCGCCGCCACCATGGGCCGAGTCCGCACGGCCGCCCGCAGCTTCGCCGAACTCGACTTCCCGCCCGACGAAGTCCTCACCCACCTCGACAACCTCGTGGGGCGACTGGATCGCGAGGACCCCGTCTCCGACGGCGGCGGCATCATCGGCGCGACCTGTCTGTACGCCGTCTACGACCCGACCTCGCAGCAGTGCAGCCTGGCCCGCGCCGGCCATCCGCCGCCCGCCCTGGTCCAGCCCGACGGCACCGTGTCCTTCCCCGAACTTCCCGCCGGACCTCCGCTCGGCCTGGGAGGCCTGCCCTTCGAGGCCGTCGAAGTCCATCTGCCCGAGGGCAGCACCCTGGTCCTCTACACCGACGGCCTCATCGAGGACCGTGAACGCGACGTCGACGTGGTCCTCGACCAGCTGCGCGAGGCCCTGGCCCACCCCGAGCACACCCCGGAGGAGACCTGCCGGTTGGTCCTGGACGCCGTCGCCTCCCCTCACCCCGGCGACGACATCGCCCTGCTCGTCGCCCGTACCCACGCCTTCGACCCGGGCCGTGTCGCCACCTGGGAGCTGCCCGCCGACCCGGCCCGCGTGAGCGAGGTCCGCGCGGCGGCCCTGCGGCAACTGTCCGAGTGGGGCCTCGAGGAGGCCGCGTTCGCCGCCGAACTGGTGCTCAGCGAGCTGATCACCAACGCGATCCGGCACGGTGGCGGGCCCATCCGCGTACGGCTGCTCCGGGACCGCTCCCTGATCTGCGAGGTCGCCGACACCAGCAGTACCGCCCCGCACCTGCGCCGGGCGGCCACCACCGACGAGGGCGGACGCGGTCTGTTCCTCGTCGCCCAGCTCTCGCAGAGCTGGGGCACGCGCTACACGGCGGAGGGCAAGGTCATCTGGGCCGAGTGCGGGCTCGACAGCGGCTGAGGCGAGGGGCGGAGCACCCGCCGGGCCGACGGAGCGGGCCGCTCGCTGACCCGTTGGGGTCGGCGGCGGTGTCGAGATGCCGCCACCGATGCCGCCAATGAGACGAAAGGCGCGAATTAAGTGAAAAGGGCGGTTAGCATCGCTGGCGCAAGTCGAAGTCGGGAAGAACTCGCCAGGCCGACCCCCGGAGCTGTCCGTGCACGACGCTCACGACACCTCTGCGCAGCCGACCCCGCCCAGCGGGGCGGAGCCGCTGGTGCGTGTCCGCGGACTCACGAAACGTTTCGGCGGAACCCTCGCGCTGGCCGGGGTCGACCTCGACGTCCACGCGGGCAGCGTGCTCGCGCTCCTCGGCCCCAACGGAGCCGGGAAATCCACCCTCATCAAGATCCTCGCCGGTGTCCACCACGCCGACTCAGGGTCGATCACCGTGGACGGACATCCGCTCGGCAGCCACGCCACCTCCCCCAGCATGTCCTTCATCCACCAGGACCTCGGACTCGTGGAGTGGATGACGGTCGCCGAGAACATCGCTCTGAGCACCGGGTACGCGCGCCGCGCCGGACTGATCTCCTGGCGGCGCACCCGGGAGGGCTGCACCGAGGCCCTGTCGCTCGTCGGCGGCCCCGCCGATCCCGACGCGCCGGTCGCCCGCCTCGCCCCCGCCGAACGGTCGCTGGTCGCCATCGCCCGCGCCCTGGCCACCCGGGCGCGACTCATCGTGCTCGACGAGCCGACCGCCCGCCTCCCCGCCGCGGACTGCGCCCGCCTCTTCCGCGTCCTGCGCGCCCTGCGCGACCGGGGCCACGGCATCCTCTACGTCAGCCACCGCCTCGACGAGGTGTACGAGGTCGCCGACACCTTCGCCGTCCTGCGCGACGGACGTCTCGTCAGCCAGGGCTCGACGGCGGGCCACAGCCCCCTGCGACTGGTGCGTGACATCACCGGTGAGGAACCGGCGGGCCCGCGCACCGCCCCCGCACCGCCCGCCGCTCCGCCACCCGGCCGAGCCCCGGTGGCGTCAACGGCCCCGGCGGTGCTCGCCCTCGACGGCGTACGGACATCCGGCGCCGGGCCGGTCGACCTGGAACTGCGTGCCGGGGAGGCTCTGGCTCTGGTCGGCCTCTCGGGCGCCGGACACACGGAACTCGGCCGAGCCCTCGCGGGGGCCCGCCCCCTCCTCGGCGGACAGGCCCTGCTCGACGGCAGCCCCTACCGCCCCCGAACCGTCACCGACGCCGTCGCCCGTGGTGTCGCCCTCGTCCCCGGCGACCGCCAGCGGGAGGGCTGCCTGCCGGAACTGACCGTACGGGAGAACCTGCTGGCCAACCCCCGTGCCGGGGACGGGCCCACACCGCGCTGGATCGCCCCGCGCAGGGAACGCGCCCTGGCCGCCGCCCTGACCGAACGGTTCTCGGTGCGGCCCCGTGACACCGAGTCGACCATCACCACCCTGTCCGGCGGGAACCAGCAGAAGGTCATGATCGGCCGCTGGCTCCGGACCGGACTGCGGCTGCTGGTCCTGGAGGAACCGACGGCGAGCGTCGACGTCGGTGCCAAGGCCGCGATCCACCGCCTCCTCGACGAAGCACGGGCCGAAGGCCTCGCGGTCCTCCTCGTCTCCACCGACTTCGAGGAGGTGGCGGGCGTGTGCGGGCGCGCCCTGGTCTTCGTCCGGGGCGTGGTGACGGCCGAGCTGAGCGGCCCGGCACTCACGGTCGCGGGCCTGACCCGGGCGGCCTCGGCCATGCCCCCCTCCGGCACCGCGACGCACCCGTGACCGCGCCGCCCTCCCCGCCCGCACCGCGCCCGCGCCGCCCGCGCCCGACGCACCGGCTCGGCGCCCGAGGCGGCCCCGGCGGGCACCTCGTCGGTGCCTACGGTCTCCTCGTCCTCACGGTCCTGCTGGTCCTGGTCTTCTCCCTGACCCTGCCGCGCACCTTCCCCACCCTGGACACCCTCGACGCGATCCTCTCCACCCAGTCGATCCCGGCCGTCCTCGCGCTGGCCGCCATGGTCCCCATCGTGACCGGCGCGTTCGACCTCTCCATCGGCTACGGCCTCGGACTGGCACACGTCATGGTGCTGTACCTCATCGTCGAGGCCGACTGGCCCTGGCCGCTCGCCTGCCTCGCCGTGACCGTCGGAGGGACGGTCGTCGGCGTTCTCAACGGGGTCATCGTGGAGTTCGGCCGGATCGACTCCTTCATCGCCACCCTGGGCACCGGCAGCATGATGTACGCCGTCACCGGCTGGATCACCGACGGCGGCCGGATCGTCCCGGGCCCCCAAGGTCTCCCACCCGCCTTCACCGACCTCTACACCTCCACCTTCCTCGGCCTCCCGGTCCCCGCCTTCTACGTGCTGGCCCTCGCCGTCGCCCTCTGGCTGGTGCTGGAGCGGCTGCCGATCGGCCGGTACCTGTACGTCGTCGGGTCGAACCCGCGCGCCGCCGACCTCGTGGGCATCCCCGTCCGCACCTACACCGTCTGCGCCTTCGCCACGTCCGGCCTGATCGTCGGCCTCGCGGGCGTGCTGCTCGCGGCCCAGCAGCAGATCGGCAATCCGAGTGTCGGCCTCGACTATCTGCTGCCCGCCTTCGTCGGAGCCCTCCTCGGCTCCACCGCGATCAGACCGGGCCGCCCCAACGCCCTGGGCACCCTCGTGGCCGTCGCGGTCCTCGCCGTCGGCCTCACGGGCATCGCCCAGATGGGCGCCGACTTCTGGACCGTGCCGCTCTTCCACGGCGGCACCCTGCTCCTCGCCGTAGGCCTGGCCGGGTACGCCGCCCGCCGCCGTATGCGCACCGGCGTCCTCGCGGCCCGCGCCACACCACCGGACGCACCGTCCACACCGGCGCCGGACGGCGCCCCGAAGGACGGAGGCCGCCCATGACTGAGCCGTCTCGGAGAACCGAGGCCCATGAGCGAGCCGGCCGTCCCACCGGCCGCTCGTCCCAGCCGCCCACGCAACCACTGGCCCCGACGACACCTCTGCGGCCGCGGCCGCGACTCCCCGGCCCGCAACTTCCGGGCTGCGGACTGGGGCGGGGCCCTGGGCTGCGGGCCGCCGTCAGGACTTTTGGCTGCTGGCCTGGTGCAGGACCCCCGGCCGCAGACCTCGGTCGAGACCCCGGCCTCGGCCCTCGCCCTGCGCGTGCTCACTGCGCGGCGGGCCTCGGTCAGGACCTGGGTTGTGGGTCTCGGTCAAGACCTCGGCCCCGGTCAAGACCCTCGGCTGCGGACCCCGGGCCCGCAGGCCTCCGTCAACACCCGGGGCCGCGCTCAGGACCCCGGCCCCGGTCAAGGCCCCGGGCCGCAGACCGCCTACGACCCCGACCCCGGCCCCGGGT
>NZ_JARGEE010000544.1:0-5207 GCF_033794485.1 Streptomyces sp. MB09-02B | reverse complement strand
GTGTCGTGGGTGGTCGGGGTGGCAGGGCTGGGGGGTGTGGTGCCTTCCATGATTCGACAGTACGGGGAGGGGGTGACAAAAGGGTGCCTACTCGTCTGCCGGGTTCGGCTCTTTGGCGGGTGCGGGTGCGTCGTGGCTTGTCGCGCCCACGCGGCGGAGCCGCATATAGAGACAGCCCCGCGCCCCTGGAGGGGCGCCGCTGTGGGCCGGAAGTCACACGACCCCTATGCCACTGCCAGGGCTCGTTCCGTTGTCGTTCCAGGGGCGGCCAGTGCCTCGTCGTAGCGGTGCAGGATCAGGTTCGCCATCGACGGGTGGGCGCCCAGGGGGGCCGCGGTGATGCCCGGGGCCGCCTCGGCGCACTCCCTCGCGAAGCGGCCCGGGGCCGTGAAGTACGAGGCGAGGGCTATGCGCGTGCGGCCCTGGGCGGTGAGGGTGCGGACGGCTTCGGGGACCGTGGGGGCGGCGGCCGAGGCGTAGGCGGGGACGACCGGGACGCCCAGGCGGTCGGCGAGGAGGCGGGCCGTCAGGCCGGTGTCCTCGGCGGCCTCGGGGTCGCGGGAGCCCGCGGCGGCGAGCACCACGGCGCTCGTGCGGCGGTGCGCCTCGCTCATCCGGGTGCGCCAGCCGGCCTCGACGAGGCGGGCGTGCAGGGTCTCGACGAGGAGGGGGTGCGGGCCGAGCGGGGCGGCCAGACGGGTGCGGGCCTCGGCGGCGGCGGCCATCTCGGGGATGTCCTGCTTGACGTGGTAGCCGCGGCTGAGGAGGAGGGGGACGAGCACCGCTTCCCGGTCGCCGAGGGCGGCGAGGGTGTCGGGGAGCAGGGGTTCGTTCAGCTCGATGTGGCCGAGGTGCACGGCGAGGCCGGGGCGCTGTTCGCGGACGCGGTCCATGAGGGTGCGCACGGTCGCCAGGGCGCGCGGGTCGCGGCTGCCGTGCGCGACCAGGACGAGCGCCGGTGGGGCGGGGCGCCGGGTGCCGTCGCGGGAGACGAGGCTGAGCTGGGTGGCCAGCTGGTCACTGATCAGGTTCATGATGTGCGCCGTACTGTCGAGGTCCGCGTTCGACTTGCTCGTCGTCGCCGTCATGCACCGATGGTGCCGGGAGGACATTGCCTTCCCGTTGCACGGTGGTGACGGGCGTTTACCAGCGCTTCACCGCGCGCGGTACGGGTGTGTGAACCTCCGTGACCTGGTATTTCAACTCGTTCGAGTGAAGCTTGTCACGCTGGGCGGTGAACCGGATCTCCGCGGATGACGTCTTCGTTGGTCGGGAGGGCGGGCACGGACGGGTCCGCCGGACGCAGTCGGAAACACGCAGGACACATGAGCGGGTCGGGTCCGAGGGGACGGGGGCGCAGTGAGGCGTATCAGGCGGGTCGCGCGCGCCGTTCGGCTGCCGCGTACGCGGGCGGGGCGGCGGCGGGCCGTGCAGGCGGTGATGCTGCTGTGCGTGCTGGCACTGCTGCCGTCGACCTGGATGTTCACGGCGGCCGACGACCGGCTGCGGACCACGGCCGACGCGCCGCGCACGGAGGTCGCGGTGGTCTTCGGCGCCGGGCTGTGGCAGGGCGAGCCGTCCCCGTACCTCGCGCGCCGGCTGGACGCGGCGGCCGAGCTGTACCGGTCGGGCCGGATCGAGGTGGTCCTGGTCACCGGGGACAACAGCCGCGTGGAGTACGACGAGCCTGACGCGATGCGCGGTTACCTCACCGAACACGGCGTGCCCGACGACCGGATCGTCAGCGACTACGCCGGGTTCGACACCTGGGACTCCTGCGTCCGCGCCAAGAAGATCTTCGGTGTGGACCGGGCGGTGCTCGTCAGCCAGGGCTTCCACATACGCCGGGCGGTCGCGCTGTGCGAGGAGGCGGGCGTCGACTCGTACGGCGTCGGCGTGCAGGACCGGCACGACGCGACCTGGTACTACGGTGCCACCCGGGAGCTGTTCGCGGCGGGCAAGGCCTCCCTGGACGCCCTGTTCGAGCCGGACCCCCGCTTCCTCGGACCGGAGGAAACGGGGGTCGAGAAGGCGCTCGCGTCGGCGGGACGGGCGCCTGCGGAAGGGCCTTAGCGCTCGAAGGGCCGCGACGTTCGAAGGGCCGCGACGTTCGAAGGGCCGCGACGTTCGAAGGGCCTCAGTATTCGAAAGGCCTCACCGCTTGAAGGGCCTCAGTGTTTGAGGGCCTCAGTGTTTGATGCTGCCCCACCAGCCCTGGTCCACGGCGCAGCCCCACGTCTTGCCGGCGGCGGTCTTGCCGTGGACGGTGAAGCGGACCTCGTAGGGCTTCGACCTCTTGGTCATGTAGGCGCTGATGCGCAGACCGGTGGTGCCCTTCGCCTTCAGTTTCCTGGTGTGGACGGTGGCGACTTTCGAGGTCCTCTTGGTGATCTTGCTGCCCGTGGTGGCGGTGGCGTAGGTGAAGGTCAGGTTGACGGGGTTGCTGACCTTCAGGCTGACGTCCTTGAAGCTCGCGCTCTTGCTCTTGTTCTTGAGCGCGAAGTAGAGGCCGCCCTGCACCCGGTTCTTCGAGTCCAGGGTGAAGTTCTTCGGCGAGCGGAGTTCGATCGGACAGCCGGCGGCCTGCGGCGCGGCGGAGGCGACTCCGGCGAGGCCCAGCTGAGTGGCGGTCAGGGCGCCGACGGCACCCAGGACGACGGCGGTGGTGCGCATACGGTTCACGAGGTGGTCCTCTTCCCCCTGCGGCCCGCGTGCGGGCCGGGTGACAGGTCGTGCGCCACACGGGACCCGTGGCACGGCCCCCGTGTCCGTGGCGCCCGTAGTTCTTAGCACGCGGGGCCCGCACGCGTGGACGGAAAGCAGCGGAGCGACCACATACGGTGACGGAACCGCGACATCCGACGGCGGGCTTCCTCACGCCGGGCCGGACGCCGCCGGGAGGTCCCCGTGCCGGTCGCGTAACGGGGGGCGTCCCGGCACGTAACACGTGCGACGCACGCTGAGCGGTATGCCGAACTCCGCGACTCCCACCCACTGCCCGTACTGCGCCCTGCAGTGCGGAATGAACCTGACGCCCGGTGCGGACGGGACCGAAGGGGTCGTAGTGGTCACGGAGCGCGCGGACTTCCCGGTGAACCGGGGAGCACTGTGCGGCAAGGGTCGAACGGCCCCGGCTGTGCTCTCGTCCCGGGTCAGGCTGACCAGTCCCTTGGTCAGAAGGGCGGGCAACCTGGAACCCGCCTCCTGGGACGAGGCACTCGACCGGATCGCCGAGGGGCTCACCCGCACGCGTACGGAACATGGCCCGGACGCGTGCGGAGTGTTCGGCGGCGGCGGGCTGACGAACGAGAAGGCGTATCTGCTCGGCAAGTTCGCGCGGATCGTCCTCGGCACCTCGCAGATCGACTACAACGGCCGTTTCTGCATGTCCTCGGCGGCCGCCGCCGGGATGAAGGCGTTCGGGCTGGACCGGGGGCTGCCGTTCCCACTGGAGGACATCCCGAGGACGGGGTGTGTCGTCCTCGTCGGGTCCAATCTCGCGGAGACCATGCCGCCGGCGCTGCGCTATCTCACCGAGCTGAAGGAGAACGGCGGCACGCTGATCGTCATCGATCCGCGCCGCACCCGTACGGCCGAGCAGGCCGATCTGCATCTGTCCCCGCGTCCCGGCACCGATCTCGCCCTGGCCCTCGGCCTGTTGCACCTGATCGTGGCCGAGGGGCGGGTGGACGAGGAGTTCATCCGCGAGCGCACCAGCGGATGGGAGGAGGCGCGGGCGGCCGCCATGGCGCACTGGCCGGAGTACGTGGAACGGATCACGGGGGTGTCCGTTCCTCAACTCCGCGAGGCGGTAAGGCTGTTCTGCGAGCCCGAGCACGCGATGGTGCTCACGGCGCGCGGGCCCGAGCAGCAGTCCAAGGGCACGGACACGGTCGGCGCGTGGATCAACCTCACGCTGGCCACGGGCCGCGCCGGGCGACCGCTGTCCGGGTACGGCTGCCTCACCGGGCAGGGCAACGGGCAGGGCGGGCGCGAGCACGGTCAGAAGGCCGACCAGCTGCCCGGTTACCGCAAGCTGGTCGATCCCGAGGCGCGGCGGCACGTCGCCGAGGTCTGGGGCGTGGACCCCGACAGCCTGCCCGGGCCGGGGCGCAGCGCGTACGAGCTGCTGGACGCGCTCGGCGGTGACATCAAGTCGCTGCTGCTGATGGGGTCCAACCCGGTGGTGTCGGCGCCGCGCGCCGCGCACATCGAGGACCGGATCAGGTCGCTGGACTTCCTCGCGGTGTGCGATGTCGTGCTGTCGGAGACCGCTGAGCTGGCGGACGTGGTGCTGCCGGTGACGCAGTGGGCGGAGGAGACGGGCACGACGACGAACCTGGAGGGCCGGGTACTGCTGCGGCGGCGCGCGATCACGCCGCCCGACGGGGTCCGCAGCGACCTTGAGGTCATGCACGAGCTGGCCGACCGGCTGGGTGTCGAGAAGGGCTTCCCGACCGACGCCGAGGAGGTCTTCGAGGAGCTGCGCCGGGCGAGCGCGGGCGGGCCCGCCGACTACTCGGGCATCACCTACCGCCGACTGGCCGAGGAGAACGGGGTGTTCTGGCCCTGTCCCGCACCGGTGACCGAGGGGGAGGCCGCGTCGTCGTCCGAGGGAGCGGGGCCCGTGCGGGGCGCGGGAGCGGACTTGGTGGCGGGCGCGGGAGCGGACTCGGTGCCGGGTGTGGGCGGGCGTTTCGGGGGGTCCGGCGGGGTGCATCCCGGGACGCCACGGCTGTTCCTCGACCGGTTCGCCACCGAGGACGGGCGGGCCCGGTTCGTGCCCGTCTCGCACCGGGCGGCGGCCGAGGAGCCGGACGCCGAGTACCCGGTGCTGCTCACCACCGGACGCGTGGTCGCCCAGTACCAGTCGGGCGCCCAGACGCGGCGGGTCGACGAGCTCAACTCCGCCGCGCCCGGGCCGTTCGTCGAACTGCACCCCCGGCTGGCCGAGCGGCTCGGCGCGGCGGAGGGTGACCCGTTGGCCGTGGTCTCCCGCCGGGGCCGAGCCGTGGCCCCGGCCCGCATCACGACCACCATCCGCCCCGACACCGTTTTCATGCCTTTCCACTGGCCGGGCGAGGGCCGCGCCAACACCCTCACCAACCCCGCCCTCGACCCCACCTCCCGCATGCCGGAGTTCAAGACGTGTCCCTTAAAAACATATCCGAGCCCACACAAAAGCAAAAAAAACTAAAAACCCTTTT
>NZ_JARGEE010000543.1:0-5219 GCF_033794485.1 Streptomyces sp. MB09-02B | reverse complement strand
GCCCTCCGTGACTCACAAAGGGTTTTTTTCGGGAACGTTGAATTTTTATAAAGGACAGGGTTGGGGTCGTCCTCGTACGCATCGGTCGTGTTCTCCGCCCGCTCCCCCGCCGCTCCGGGCTCGGGCGGCTGGGACGGCGGCACCGTCTGGGGGGCCGGCCGTGGCCAGGCCCGCAGGGCCAGCTCCCGCAACGCCCCGAAGCGTTCGGCGTCCTCACCGGCGACCCGGCACAGGGCCATGACCGCCTGGCGGGGCGGGGGCTGGGTGCCGTTGAGGTACCGCTGCCAGGAGGACTTGCTGTACGCGGTGCGCGCGCCGAGCGCGACGAGACTCAGTCCCGTGCGGTCCTTCAGCAGGCGCAGCTGCTCGACGAAATGCTGTACCTCCGGGGGGAGTTCGTCCGGCAGCGGCTGCCAGGCGCTCATCGGGCTGCCTCCTGGGCTCGAGGGCGGGTCTGAGCAGGTGACGAAGGTCGTGGGGGGACCGGTTCCCACCAGTACGGGTGTCGGAGCCGTCGCGTTCGGACAGTGCGCCCGAGTGGGCTGGGGTGGTGTGGAGTGACGTGGGCGGCCTGGTGAGGCGAAGCGAAGAGCACGATTCGGGGCGCGTGAAATCGGCCCGCGCCGGTGAGGACGTGTCAGTGATGACATGCCGCTGGTGCCATGGCACCGATGCCATTCCACTGACGCCATGCCGGGGATGACGTCCGGGTGCCGTCGCCGTGGCCCGATGCGGACACCTTGGCGGAATGGTCACTTCCGTGCCACAGCGGTCTGACAGGTGTTGAACAGGGCGTTCGCCGTACAGGAACGTGGAACGCGACGGCGGCCCGTCCTTACTCGGGGGAGGGGACGGACCGCCGTCGCACCCTGGCAGGGCGGACCGGGGGCGAGGCGGTACGGCCTCAGCCCGTCTCCTCGTCGCCCACCGTGAAGTGCAGCGTGTCCTTGAGGAACGGGATCTCCAGCCACGGCTTGGGCTGGGCCATCAGCGCGAGCAGCACGATGGCGGTGCCCAGGAAGATGTACGTGGCCATGTCGGTGAAGCGGGAGCGGACGGCGAGCATGCCGACGTCCCGGACGGCCCAGCGCAGTGCCGCGCCGGCGAGCATCGCGGCGCCGATCAGGATGGTGCCGATCCGGAACGCGTCCAGCGCGGTGAGCAGCAGGCCGAGGCCCACGGTGCTCAGCACGGCGAGGATCGGCCACTGCCGGACGGGGGCCGGCGCCTCACGCGGCGCCGCCCGGCCACCGCCCTCGGGCCGCGCGGTGTCCTTGGTGAACATCGGGAACCGCCGGGTGCCGCGCACGGGCTTCCCGTCGGCATCGGGCACGCTGATGTGATCCCGAACCTCGATCTCACCAGCACCCTCGGCCGCCCCGGCCGCTTCAGCCGACCCGGAAGCCCCGGTCGACTCGGTGCCCTCTGCCCCCTCGCGCGCGTCAGCCGCGGACCCGGCGGACTCCGCAGCCCCGGCGGTCTCCGCCGCCCCGGCCGTTTCCGTCGTCCTCGCCGCTTCCGTCGTCCCGGCCGTTTCCGTCGTCCTCGACATCTGTGCCCTCTCCGACGCCACCGCCCCGTCGCTCGCGCCCGGTCGCTCCGACGCTGCGGCTTCGACCGCTGTCTTCCCGAGGCCGAGGCCAAGGCCGGGGCCGCCGTCGGCCGGTGCCCCGAGCCGCTCGGCCCGGCCGGAGGCCCCCGGTAGCCCTGGTGGTCCCGGCGGCCCCGCCGTCCCCTCCGTCCCCTCCGCCCTGCCGTCAGCCGACACTACGCTCCGCCGCCTCGACCACGTTGACGAGCAGCTGCGCGCGGGTCATGGGCCCGACGCCCCCGGGGTTGGGGGAGATCCACCCGGCGACCTCGGCGACACCGGGGTGGACGTCGCCGACGATCTTGCCCTCGGCGGAGCGGGAGACACCGACGTCGAGCACGGTGGCGCCCGGCTTCACGTCCTCGGGCCGGACCAGGTGGGCCGAGCCGGCCGCCGCGACGATGATGTCGGCGCGCTTGAGGTGCGCGGCCAGGTCACGCGTGCCGGTGTGGCACTGGGTCACCGTCGCGTTCTCGCTGCGCCGGGTCAGCAGCAGCGGCATCGGGCGGCCGATGGTGACACCGCGCCCGACGACCACGACCTCGGCACCCTTGATCTCGACGCCGTACTGGCGGAGCAGGGTGAGGACAGCGTTCGGCGTGCAGGGCAGCGGCGCGGGCTCGTTCAGGACGAGGCGCCCGAGGTTCATCGGGTGCAGGCCGTCCGCGTCCTTGTCGGGGTCCATCAGTTCGAGGATGCGGTTCTCGTCGATGCCCTTGGGAAGCGGCAGCTGCACGATGTATCCGGTGCACGCGGGGTCCTCGTTGAGCTCCCGCACCACCGCCTCGATCTCCTCCTGCGTGGCGGTCGCGGGCAGTTCGCGCTGGATGGAGGCGATGCCGACCTGCGCGCAGTCGCGGTGCTTGCCCGCCACGTACTTCTGACTGCCGGGGTCTTCCCCGACCAGGACCGTGCCGAGTCCGGGCGTGACGCCCTTCTCCTTCAGCACCGCCACACGGGCGGTCAGGTCGGACTTGATCGCGGCTGCGGTGGCCTTGCCATCGAGAATCTGGGCGCTCATGGCCCCAATCTTCGCGGATGACCGGCGCCGGGTTCCAATCCGGTCACCTGGCGGACGCCTTCCGCCCCGTACCGGGCCGTACGGCCGTCCCCGTACCGCGGTCCGTACGGCCGTCCGGGCCGGACAAGATCGGATGTGTTGCACTTGCACAACACCCGGTGTATCTCCCTGGACATCCGAGCAGGCATATAAAACGATTGGGACACAGTGCCGCGGGCACTGCCGGGGGGTGTGACCAGTTCAAAAGCGCAGGGCATTCCTCCGAACCGTGCCGCGCGTCCCCGCACCAGGCAACGGAGGAAACCCCGCCATGAGCTTCGGCGACCCGAACAACCCGTACGGCCAGCCCCAGCAGCAGCCCGCCCAGGGCTATGGCTACCCGCAGCAGAACCAGCCCCAGCAGCCGGGCTACGGCTACCCGGCCGCCCCGCCGGTCTCCCAGGGCTACGGCGGCTACCCGGGCGCGCCCGAGACCATGCCCGGCACGGTGAACGCGGCCCGCATCATGCTCTGGGTCATCGTCGGCCTCCAGGTCGTCGGCGTGCTCCTGTACGGCATCGGCGCGATCGGTGTGGAGGCGGCCAGCAACAGCACCGAGGACCCGGCCCTCGCGGACGCGCTGGGCGACATCCCCATCGGCCAGATGGTGGCGACCGCCGTCTTCGCGGTGGCCTGGCTCGTCTACGCGATCATGCTGGCCGTGAAGTTCAAGTCCGGCGGCAACGGCGTACGCGTCGCCGCTCTGGTCTTCGGCATCATCACGGCCGTCCTGGGCGTCTTCCCGTTCATCTTCATCGGCCTGGTCCACCTGGTGCTGGGCATCCTGATCGCCGTCTTCGTCGGCAACGCCAACGGCAAGGCGTGGTTCAACCGCCCGCGCTACTGAGCCGCCGTACTGAGCCGCCGAGTACAGCGAAGGGCCGTACCCCGGCAGGAGGGGGCACGGCCCTTCGGCGTGTTCAGGCCGCGCAGGCGCCGGGCACCGGCATGGGCCCCACGGTGAACACGGAGCTGTCCCAGGTCTGCGTCCCGCCGGGCGGGAGCGCATAGCTGAGGCCACCGCCCACGCAGTAGGCGACGCGGGTCATGTTGGTGACCTCGGTGACCTGCAGAGCCGGGTTGAACGTGGCCCGCTCGCCCTCCTTCACCATCACCGGCCGCGCCCCGAGCAGCGGCTGGAGACACACGTACCCGTACTGGCAGGTCACGACGGCCTCGTCCTCGGCGGCAGCCGCGCCGCCCACCCCCGTACCGAGCGCCACCGCGAGCGCCGCCCCGACGGCGGCGACCCGGCGTAACCCCGTCGACCTGTTCCGCATGGCTGACCCCCTGAGTCCCGAGCGATTGGGTTGGCCCCTCGACCCTCGCAGCGGAACGCCCGCCTCTGCACCGAGGTATCGGCCATTCCGCATCCAGCCGCCGCAGGTGTCACGAAGAGGGCGGGTCCGGTCCCGCGCGAGCCGCTCCCGGCTTCACCCTCGCGGTAGTCTCTCATCAACTCGTGTTGCCCAAGGGACCGTTGAGGCAGCGCACGACCAGAGAGATCACCACCCGGGGGACCCATGTCAGACGACCGGCCCGGACCGCCGCCACACTCCCCGGAGTCGCGCGACACCGCGCTGGAGCTGACCGGCGCGAGCCCGCTGCGGCGGTCCGACCCCGCGCGCCTCGGGCCGTACGTGCCGCTGGGGCTGCTCGGCAGCGGTGGGATGGGCCGGGTGTATCTGGCACGGCCGGCCGACGACGGCCCCGGGCTCGCCGCGGTGAAGGTGATCCGCCCGGAGTACGCCGAGGACACGGAGTTCCGGCGGCGGTTCCAGCGCGAGGCGGGCGTGCACGACCGGGTCCGCACGCCGTACGCGCCACGGCTCCTCGGCACCGGCTTCGAACCCGAGGACGAGCACGGGCGCGAACTCCTCTGGATGGCCACGGAGTACCTGCCGGGCGTCAACCTCACGGACGCGGTCCGCGACTGCGGCACGCTGCCGCCCTCCGCGGTCTGGCGTCTGGTGGGCGAACTCGGCCGGGCGCTGTCGGCACTGGCGGCGGCCGGGGTGGTCCACCGCGACCTCAAGCCCTCCAACGTCCTGCTCTCCGCCGACGGCGTCCACGTCATCGACTTCGGCATCTCGCAGGCGGTGGACAGCAGCGCGATCACCACCACCGGGAGCCGGGTCGGCACGCCCGCGTACATGTCGCCCGAGTACCTGAGGGACGGTCGCTGCGACTCCGCCTCCGACGTCTTCTCCCTCGCCGGGACCCTCGTGTACGCCGTCACCGGGCACGCCCCGTTCGGTGACGGCACCGGCGTCGACGTCATGCACCGGGTCGCCTTCGAGGAACCCAAGCCGGCGCTGATGTCCGAACTGGCCTCGGCCGACCCGGCGCTGGCCGCCCTCCTCACCACCTGCCTCGCCAAGAACCCGGCCGACCGCCCCACCCCGGCCCGCCTCACCGAGGCGGCCGCCGACACCGGGCGTCCCTGGCCCGAGCCCCTGAACTCCCGCGTCCTCGCCCGTCGGCGGTCCTGCGCGTCACTGGCCCACGCCGCCGCCCGCGACACGGCCCACCTCCGCCTTCCGACCCCACGCGCCAAGCCCCCGACAC
>NZ_JARGEE010000542.1:0-5242 GCF_033794485.1 Streptomyces sp. MB09-02B | reverse complement strand
GTTCAGCTCGGGGGTCCGGGGTGCGTCGCCGAGTGCGGGTGCGTGGGGCGTCTCGCGCAGTTCCCCGCGCCCCTGAAAAACAGGGGCTGCGCCCCGTGCTTTTCAGGCCCGCAGGGCCTGGTCCTTCAGGGGCGCGGGGAACTGCGCGACCAGCCACGAACCGGCCCGCAGTCTGCAACCGACAGTCACCCGGCAGACGAGACGCAGCAGTCGGCTTCAGCCCAGCGCAGCGGTCACGCGCCCCACCCCGCCTGCTCCCCTCCCACCCGCTCCTCGACGATCTTCGCCGCCCACCCGGACGCGCGGTACGCCTTCAACGGCTCGGGGTCCAGCCCCATCTCCTCCCGCACCTCCCGCAGCAACGGCCGCACGTCCGTGTTGTACGCGTCCATCACGACCGCGTTGGCCTCCAGCACGTTCCCGGCCTCCTGAGCGGAGCGCAACGCGTCCCCGTCCACCAGCAGCGCCTTCGCCGTGGCCTCCTGCACGTTCATCACGGACCGGATGATCGCCGGGATCTTCGCCTCGATGTTGTGGCACTGGTCGAGCATGAACGCGACCTCGGGAGTGAACCCACCGCCGCGCACGACCTCGTACATGATCCGGAACAGCTGGAACGGGTCGGCCGCCCCCACCATCAGGTCGTCGTCGGCGTAGAACCGCGAGTTGAAGTCGAACGCGCCGAGCTTCCCCTCGCGCAGCAGCGTCGCCACGATGAACTCGATGTTGGTCCCCGGCGCGTGGTGCCCGGTGTCGACCACGACCTGCGCCTTCGGCCCGAGCTTCAGGCAGTGGGCGTAGGCGGTGCCCCAGTCCGGCACATCCGTCGTGTAGAACGCCGGCTCGAAGAACTTGTACTCCAGCAGCATCCGCTGGTCGTCCCCGAGCCGCTCGTAGACCTCGGCGAGGCCCTCGGCCAGCCGGTCCTGGCGGCTGCGGATGTCGTCCTGGCCGGGATAGTTCGTCCCGTCCGCGAACCACAGCTTCAGATCGCGCGACCCGGTCGCGTCCATGATGTCGACGCACTCCAACAGGTGGTCGACGGCCTTGCGGCGGATCGCCGCGTCCGGGTGGCAGACGCTGCCCAGCTTGTAGTCGTCGTCCTGGAAGGTGTTGGAGTTGATGGCGCCCAGCTGCACGCCACGCTCCTCGGCGTGCTTCGCCAGAGCCGCGTAGTCCTCCACCTTGTCCCAGGGGATGTGCAGCGCCACGGTCGGCGCCACGCCCGTGAACTCGTGGACCTTGCCGGCGTCGTCCAGCTTCTCCCAGGGATCGCGCGGTACACCCGCCTGGGCGAACACCTTGAAACGGGTTCCGGAGTTTCCGTACGCCCACGACGGCGTCTCGACGGCCTGTGTCTTGAGAGCGGCCTTCACCGCGGCGAGCTCGGTCACGTCAGGGCTCCTACCGGCTTCGATGTCTGAAACGATTCAGCACGGGAAACTATGAGCGACACGCCGGGCTGTCAACCCCCCAGGTCAAGCCGGCTTTCCGTGACCCGGTTGTGACCTCTCATATCGAAAAATTTTCGACCGAAACCCATTGACGTGACCTGCGAGTGGTGCCTAACGTCCCGGCAACCAAGTTGAAACCTTTCACGACGCAGTGAGGCAGCTTCTCCGCTAGCCACCGGCCGTCGTCGAGGAGCCCCCATGACCTACCGGTCCGACAAGGGTCCGGCCCCCGTTCTCGCTCTGAAGGGCGTCTCCAAGTCCTTCGGCGCCGTGCGCGCCCTGCGGGACGTTTCCCTAGAGCTGTTCCCGGGCGAGGTGCACGCACTCGCCGGGGAGAACGGCGCGGGCAAGTCGACCCTCATCAAGAGCCTCGCCGGGGTGCACCGACCGGACTCCGGTCAGGTGCTCCTCGACGGCGAGCCCACCGTGTTCCACGGCCCGGCCGACGCCCGGGACGCGGGCATCGCCGTGATCTACCAGGAGCCCACGCTCTTTCCCGACCTCTCGATCGCCGAGAACATCTTCATGGGCCGCCAGCCGCGGCGCGCCCTCGGGCGCATCGACCACAAGGCCACCCACGCGGCCACCCTCGCGCTGATGCAGCGGCTCGGTGTCGAACTCGACCCCGACCGCCCGGCGCGCGGCCTCTCGATCGCCGACCAGCAGATCGTCGAGATCGCCAAGGCGCTCTCCTTCGACGCCCGCGTCCTGATCATGGACGAGCCGACGGCGGCCCTCACCGGCAGCGAGGTGGCCCGGCTCTTCGGCGTCGTCCGCACGCTGCGCGAGCAGGGCTCGGCCGTCCTCTTCATCTCCCACCGCCTGGAGGAGATCTTCCAGATCTGCCAGCGCGTCACCACCCTGCGCGACGGGGCCTGGATCTCCAGCGAACCGCTCGACGGCATGACCGAGGACGACCTGGTCCGCCGCATGGTCGGCCGCGACCTGGAGGAGCTGTACCCCAAGCAGGAGGTCGAGCCGGGTGAAGTCGCGCTGAGCGTGCGCCGGCTGACCCGCGAGGGCGTCTTCACCGACGTCTCCTTCGACGTCCGCCGGGGCGAGATCGTCGGCCTGGCCGGCCTCGTCGGCGCCGGCCGTACGGAGGTCGCGCGCGCCGTCTTCGGCATCGACCGCTGGGACGCCGGCGAGGTCTCCCTCGACGGCAAGGCGCTCACCAACGGCGCCCCCTCCACCGCGATGGCCGCCGGGCTCGCCCTGGTCCCCGAGGACCGCCGCGCCCAGGGCCTGGTGATGGACATGTCCATCGAGCGCAACATCGGCCTCACCGGACTCCGTACGACCGTCAGGGCCGGCCTGATGGACCGGGGCGCCGAGCGCAGCCGCTCCCTCGACTGGGCCGTCAAGCTCCAGGTCAAGTACGCCCGGATCGCCGACACCGTCAACACCCTGTCCGGCGGCAACCAGCAGAAGGTCGTCCTCGCCAAGTGGCTCGCCACCGGCCCGAAGGTGCTGATCGTCGACGAGCCCACCCGCGGCATCGACGTCGGCACCAAGGCCGAGGTGCACCGCCTGCTCAGCGAACTGGCCGCCGACGGCGTGGCCGTGCTGATGATCTCCTCCGACCTGCCCGAGATCCTCGGTATGGCCGACCGCGTGCTCGTGATGCACGAGGGCCGGCTCACCGCCGAGATCCCTCGCTCCGAAGCCACCGAGGAATCCGTGATGGCCGCAGCCACCGGGAGGGCCGCCGCATGACGGTGACCACCCCTCAGACCCCCGTCGCCGAGGTGCCCAAGTCCAGCGGCACCCGGCTCGTGGACCGCGTCTTCAAGATGCGCGAACTCGCCATCCTGGCCGTCTTCCTGGTGATGATCGTCGTCACCCAGCTCGGCAACAGCGAGTTCCTCACCGAGCAGGGCATCAAGGACCTGCTGCTCAACGCGACCATCCTGGTGCTGGTCGCCGTCGGCCAGTCACTGGTCGTCATCACCCGCAACGTCGACCTGTCGGTCGGCTCCACTCTCGGCATCAGCGCCTTCGCCGCCGGTACGTACCTCCAGGGCGGCGGCAACGCGGTCGTGGCCGTGCTCCTGGCGGTCCTGATGGGCATCGGCTTCGGCCTGCTGAACGGACTGCTCGTCAGCCTCGGCCAGGTGCCCGCCCTCGTCGTCACCCTCGGCACGCTCTACATCATCCGCGGCATCGACTCCATCTGGGTCGGCTCCCGGCAGATCGTCGCCTCCGGACTCCCGGACGGGTTCATCGACTTCGGCTCCGGCGGCATCTACGCCGTGCCCTATCTCGCCCTCATCGCGCTGGCGGTGCTGGTGGCCACGGCGTACTACCTGAAGCACTTCGGCAGCGGACGCGAGCTGTACGCGCTCGGCTCCAACCCGGAGGCCGCCCGCCTGGCCGGTATCCCGGTCCGCAAGCGGATCCTGGTCGCCTACACCTTCTGCGGCGCCCTCGCCGGCCTCGCAGGCGCGCTCTACCTGGCCCGCTTCGGCAACGTCGACTCCAGCACCGGCAACGGCTACGAACTCACCGTCGTCAGCGCGGTCGTCGTCGGCGGTGTCGTCTTCACCGGCGGCTCCGGCAGCGTCTACGGCGCGGCGCTCGGTGCCCTGCTGCTGACCTCCATCAACAGCGTGCTGCCCGCCCTCGGCGTCAGCTCGGTGTGGGTGCTCGCCATCAACGGCATCCTGCTCATCCTCGCCATCGCCGTGGACCGCGTGGTCGCGGTGCGCGTGGCGACCGCCCTGAAGAAGAGGAACGCCCGCCATGGCTGACTCCACGCTGTCGCGCGCCGTTCGCTGGGACACGGTGGTCGGGGCCCTCCTCATCGTCGTGCTCCTGCTGTCCTTCACCACCGTCGACGGCTTCGGCAACGCGCTCAACCTGTCCTTCCTGATCGGCAACACCCTGCCGATCGCGCTGGTCGCCCTCCCGATGACCCTCCTCGTGGTCTCCGGCGAGATCGACCTCTCGGTCGCCTCCACCGCCGGCCTCTCCGGCGCGGTGATGGGCGCCCTGTGGAACCAGGGCATGACCATCGAGACGATCATCCCGATCTGTCTGGCCCTCGGCGTGGTCTGCGGACTGATCAACGGCCTGCTGGTCACCAAGCTCGGTCTGTCCTCCCTCGCCGTCACCATCGGTACGCTCGCCGCCTACCGGGGCATCGCGCAGATCGTCCTCGGCTCCGACGCGGTCACCGACTTCCCCACCCAGTACCTGGACTTCGCGGCGGGCCGGATCGGCGACAGCTTCGTCCCGCAGGCCTTCATCCCCTTCCTGGTCCTGCTCGTGATCGCCGTGATCGCCCTGCACGCCACCCCCTTCGGCCGCTCGGTCTTCGCGACCGGAGCGAGCGAGGAGGCCGCCCGGTTCGCCGGCATCCGGGTCAAGCGGCAGAAGCTGATCCTCTTCACGGTGACCGGCCTGATGGCCTCCCTCACCGGCATCTTCTGGGCCCTGCACTACGCCAGTGCCCGCTACGACAACGCCACCGGGCTCGAACTCTCGGTCGTCGCGGCCGTGCTGCTCGGCGGTATCGACTTCGACGGCGGCAAGGGCACGCTCGGCGGCGCGATCGCCGGCGTCTTCCTCCTCGGCACCCTGCAGAACGTCATGAGTCTCCAGGACGTCTCCGCCCAGTCGCAGATCGTCGTCACCGGCGTCCTGCTCGTCCTCTCCGTGCTCGGCCCCCGGGTCGCACGCCAGATCTCCGTCGCCAGGGCAGGCCGCAGAGCCGCCCCGGCGCCGGTCACCAAGGCGCCCGCTCCAGCCCCCTGAACGGCTGGGCCCCCACCGCCGACCCCGTACCG
>NZ_JARGEE010000541.1:0-5263 GCF_033794485.1 Streptomyces sp. MB09-02B | reverse complement strand
CCCCCGCTCCCGGCCCCCTGACGCGTCGGGAACTGGAAGTGGCCGCGTTGGTGGCCAGAGGTATGAGCAGTCGGCAGATCGCCGCCAGGCTGGTGCTCTCCCTGCGCACGGTCGACTTCCACGTGGGGAACATCCGCGCCAAACTCGGCTTCGCCACCCGCGCCCAGATCGCGGGCTGGTGGGTGTCGACCCAGGGCCCGATCGATTGAGGCGGCGAGCGGTAATCCGCTGACCTCGATCGTGTGCGGCGGCCCCGCGGGCGGGGCCGCCGCACGTACGGACGGAGGTGATCAGGGGTTGACCAGCTCGATGTCCCACTTCTGGCAGTTGTTGCCCAGTGCGGTCCACTGGCGGACCACAGTGCCGTCGGTCGTTCCGCAGTCCGCCACGTCGATGGCCAGGTGGCTCGTGGCGTTGGTGATCGTGTAGTGGCCGTCGTCCCCCTGGACGAAGTCCCACTTCTGGCAGGCGTCGTCGGCGGGGGTCACCAGGTCCATCACCGAACTGCTCGCCGTCGCGCACTGCTTGTTCTCGAGCGCCTTGCCGCTGTTGACGTTGGTGATGGTGTAGTGGCCGTCTGTCGTGGGAGCGAACTGCCACTGCTGGCAGGTGCTGTTCTGTTCAGCCTGCTGGTCGGTGGTGGTTCCGTTGGCCGTACCGCAGTTCGCCGCGTTGAGGGCCTTGCCGCTGTTGACGTTGAGCAGGCGGACGTTGTTGCTCGGGCTCGGCTTGATCGTGATCATGCCTGGATACTGGCTGAGCAGCGGATCGGTGAGTGAGGACGGAGCGGCCGTGAGAACCACGACACGGTCGCTCATGCCGTCGTAGTAGACGAAGGTGTTGTAGGTGTTGGTGTCGTTGGGGGCGAGCTTGGCGTAGGCGGCTTCGCTGACCTCCTTCAGCTTGGCCGCGGTGAACAGCACACTGCGTGACGTGGTGGCCGTGGGCCAGCTGCTCGGTGTCTGTCCACCGGCGTCGATCCAGTTCGTCGGCTTCGGAAGGTTGTCGATGTCGCCGACGTAGTCCTTCGGGAAGATGATCACCGGCCCGACGGTGGGGTCGTCAAAGTACGAGATGGCGCAGTCGTAGTTGGCCAGCGCCTGCAGCTGGGTCAGCGGGTCGGAGATGTAACCCGAGGTGAGGGGACCGTGCGCCGGGTCGCACTTGGCGAGTTGCGGTGAGGCGGACGTGGTCCGGTCGATGACGACCTTGCCGGAGTACGTGGTGGCCAGGGGATCGGTGACCGAGGCCGGGGCATCGGTCTGCACCACTATCCGGTCGGTCGGCCCGTCGTAGCCCACGAAGAGCTCGTAGGTCAGGTCGCCCTCGGGCTGCACCGTCGCGTAGGCAGCGCTGATGATGTCGCTGATGTCGTTGCTGGTGAGGAGGGCGCTCTTCGCGGTGGTGGGCGTCGGCCAGCTGGTGGGAGTGGCCCCGGTGGAATCCTTCCAGTCCGGTGGCGGCTGCAGGTGGTCGATGTCCCCGGTGTAGTCCTTCGGGAAGATGATCACCGGCCCGATGGTGGGGTCGTCGAAGGCGGCGATGGCGCCCTCGTGGTCGGCCAGGGCCTGCACCTGCTCCCAGACGTTGTCCGCCGTGACGGCGTGCGCCGGCGCGGCGAAGGTCAGGGTGCTGGCCACCACGAGGGTCAGGGCGGCGAGGAGACCGCGGCGGATCCCCCGTCTGCGCCCGCCACCGGTCCGGGCCGCCGCACTTCGCTGGTTGTTCTTCACGACGTGATGTCCTTCGTCTCGCAGGCCGGTTTCCCTCTTTTCTCGCGTCATCAGTTGCCGCCGCCTCTGCACCGGGTGATGGAGCTGCAGCCCCGGACGTACGGGTTCGCGGTAGACGGGGGAATGTTCAGGTTCGAGGAGTACACGAAGTGGGAGTTCGCGTCGTTGTTGGGGTTGTAGTTGATCGTCACCTGGTTGTAGTTGGGATTCATGACCGTGTGCTGGAATCTGATGGAGATGGAACGGGTGTCTATCAGGCCGTTGTTCGTTCGCGCGGTCATCCGGTAGACACGAGCACCCTCGATCGCCTCGCGCGGAATCGTATGCACGAAGGCCCATTCGTCCTGGGACGCATAGTGGTTGTAGAGGTTCGCGTTCCCCCGGATCTGGTCCGGTACGTACAGTGCGTTCCTGGCCAAGCGAGGGTTGATCACGTAGACGTAGGTGTCGGCGCTCACCGTCTGCGTCCCGTTGCAGTTCGACGGGAACAGTCTGGAGATCCATCCCCGCCTCGCGTTGTTCACTGCCTGTACCTGTTGGCAGCGGAGTCGGGCGGCGCTTTCCAGGTTGCGCATTCCCTGGCTCTGCGCGAACGGCAGTGCGACGCCGAGTGTCCCGGTCGTCGAGATGTAGTTGCTGTTGCCGGCCCGGTCGCCCTGGACATGTGCGACGAGGTTGTTGTTGCCCCCTCGCGCGAAGAAGCCGGTGTTGAACACCGTGTACGGCAACCGGGAGTCACCGCGAAACAGCTCGTCCGGGAATTTCCTCTGGTCCCGGAGGTCCCGGTTGTGCAGGTTGGAACAGTTCTCGTGATCTCCCGTTCCCGAGCTGGAACTCCCCGGGCAGTCGCTGCTCGCGGCCGCTGCCTTTGTGGTTGCCAGCGGGAACTGGAGGAACGCGATGGCCAGAATGACCACGAAAAGCGTCACGGCTGCCGAGGCCCTGGCTGTCTTACGCTTTCTGGTGCGTAGTGTGATGCGCTTGATCATGTGTGCTCCGGACTGGTTGGGAGTACGCGAGAGCCCGACTGCGGTTGCGGAGCGGGATCGCAAGCGACTGCTTGGGCCGACGGACCGTCCATGGCACTGATGTGTCATGTCCGCCGTCGCGCGTCCATGCCGACAAGCATCGGGGGGGCGTCGTCCCCCCGGGTACCGGTAGTTCTACGAGGTCCGTACCGGGATCACGATCCACGGGGCGGCGGCCGGAAATCAGGTTCGGGCCCCGAGTCGGCCGCCGGAGGTGCGGGGAGTCGCGGACCAGCGGCCGGGCGGTGGTCAGGCCCCTTCGCCGGGTGCGGCGACTTTCACGCCTCGGAGCCGCTCCCCGTCAGTACGACCGCCCGGCCGATGGTCAGGCCGTCAACGACGCGCTGTACGGCGTCCGCCGCCCCCTCCAGCGGCACGCGTTCACTGACCATCGGCCTGCTCGCTCCCCGCGCGGACAACTCGGTGAGCTGTTCATGGCAGTGCTGGACCAGTTCGGGGTTCTCGGTCCGGTACCGGCCGGTGTACAGACCGAGGATGGAATAGTTCTTGACCAGGACGTGGTTCAGTGCCGGGCGAGGGACGGATCCCCCGGGGAACCCCACCACCACGATGCGTCCTTCGAAGGCAGCGACCTTCGCGGACTGTTCGAACGCGTCGCCGCCGACCGGGTCGTAGGTCACGTCGGCGCCCCGGCCTCCCGTGGCCTCTTTCACAGCGGCGATGACGTCCTCCGCCAGCCGGTCGATGACGACGTCGCATCCCGGTTTCCGTGCCGCGGCCACCTTTCGTCCCCCGCCCGCGACACGGATGACGCTGGCGCCTGCGGCCCTGCCGAGCTGTACGGCGGCGCTGGCGACCCCTCCTGCGGCGGCGTGGACGAGCAGGGTATCCCCGGCATGGAGTCGGGCCCGCCGGTGCAGCACGAACCAGCCTGTCTGACAGCCGACGTGCAGCGCCGCGGCCTCGGCGTCGTCGAGCGCAGGCAGCACGTCGGCGGCGTCCGCGATCGCGTACTCGGCGAACGCGCCGTGCGGCAGCGCAGGGGGCGATCACCCGTCGTCCGTCCTCCGTCCCGCCGCAGAACGCGGTGCCTTCGGGCGGCGCAGCGACATCATGCTGGGCAAGCGGTGGGCACTCCTCGACCTGCGGATCGAGGACGGAAGGGAGCGGTTCCTCAGGCTGCTGGCCGAAGCGGATGTGCTCGTCCACGGATACCGTCCCGGTGGCCTGGACAGCCTCGTCGCCGCCGAGGTCCGGGCCGCCGCACGTCCCGGGCTGGTGAAAGTGGCGCTCAACGCCTATGGCTGGACAGGCCCCTGGAAGGACCGCAGTGGCTTCGACACCCTCGTGCAGTACAGCAGCGGCCTCGCCGGCGCGACGACGGCCTGGGCTCTCGCCGACCCGGAGCACAGGACAGCGATCAACGCGCTCGGCCGACTGGTCGACGCCGACCGGCCCCGTCACCTGCCCGTCGAGGCACTCGACTTCGCCACCGGTTACCGGATCGCGGCGGCCGCGATCCGGGGACTGACACACCGAGTGACAACGGATGAGGGCTCGGTCTCCCGGCTGTCGCTCGACGGGCCGTACGAGGACCGCGTCCAGGTCAGCGGTGACGGCCGGCCGCCCGGTGAGGCAGCTCCGGTTCCCGTCGTCGTCGAGGAGAGCCCGCTGTTCCGGGAGCGGCCGTTCGAAGCGGCGGCCTCTTCCGCGCCTGTGTGGTGCACCACGGATTGATCGCGGTTCGCTCGTCCGACGGCCGGACGAGCGCGAAAGCGGCCACGGTGGGTCCCGGCGCCGCCGCCTTCACGGCGCTACGGGCCCGCCGCGGCCTCCTCACGGTGCGTGGCACCTGCCTGCGGCGCGGGGACTGTCATGGGCGTGTCCGTTCACCGCGCCACACAGGGGAAGAGACGTTCGGCGGCGGCGAACAGGGCGGCGACGAGCAGTGAGGGAAGGGTACGCCGCCTGTTCCGACGCCACGGCGCCGATCTCGGTCTGGGCCGCCCATGTGGTGGCGATCTGGTTGACCAGGGCTGTCCGTGGGCTCCGGCGCCGCAGGATCGGCGCTTCCATTTCTGCCGTGGCAGGCCGGGACACAGTTCGTGGACGGGGTGGTAGATGGACCATCGGGTGACGACGGTGTCGTGCCGGGTGGTGGGCCATGACGTGGAAGACCCTTGCTGTAGCCGTAGGCGGCGTCCGCTGTCACCCGCCCGAACGGGACCTGGTCGGCGATGGGCCCGGCGGACCATTGCCTGGCCATGGCCACCTTCGTCTCGAAGGCGACGCTGTCGTCGATGCTGGCCCGGCGGCAGCGGTCCCGGTCGTCCGTCCAGGAGGTGGGTGGGCAGATACAGCCGCCGGTCGATCAGAGTGCGTCCGCGGCCGCTGGCGTAGGCGAGGAACACAGACCTGGCAGTTCTCGGTGCGGCCGGCGGTCTGAGGTTCCCCCGTTGCGCGAGAGGTGCTGATCAGCTGGTCAGTGAGGGTTGACGGGGTTTCAGGTTCGTCGGTTCGGCCGTCGCCTGCTCGGCGTAG
>NZ_JARGEE010000540.1:0-5284 GCF_033794485.1 Streptomyces sp. MB09-02B | reverse complement strand
CCTCTACGGCGTCGGGGTCAGGGCGCGGCGCCCGGCACTCAGCGACGGACCGAGCTGTCCGCCTCCGCGTCGACTGCGGGCGCCGCAACGGCAGGAGCCGGGCGCCGCGCCCTGACCCCGACGCCGTAGAGGACCACGCCGACCACCAGCCCGGCGCCCGCCCCGAAGCACACGGTCGGGATCACCTCGTACGGCTTGGCGACCGACCCCCAGTACGCCCACCACCGGGCCACCCGCTGCACCGCCGCGACCAGCGCGCACCCGCCGATGACGACGACCGCCACCCACCGGTCGGCCGAGGAGAGCACCGGCACGCCCACGGGCTCGCCCGCCGGCTGCCGGCGCAGCGCCCGTACGACGAAGACGGCGATGACGACCGCCGCGACCGCGGAGCCGCCGTACTGGAGGTACCAGTAGAGCGGCGAGCCCGCGATCTCCTCGCCGAGGACGGGGAAGAGCCGCATCCCCCACCGGTCGAGATGCGTGAACGCGTCCCACACGACATGGGTCAGCGACCCGAGGACGGCCGAGACGTACCACCACAGCGCGACCGACGGGCTGATCCGCCGCGCCCCCGACCCGCACCGCACCAGCGCGGCCACCCTCCCCTGCCGTCCCCTGGGCAGCAGCGCCACCAGCGGCTCCCGGAGCACCAGCCACAGTCCGACCAGCGCCCAGGTGAGGACGACGTCGACCGTGAAGACCCCGGCGAAGGAGTGCGTGACATCGCCGAACTCCATGGCCTCCGGCAGCACGCTCGCCGCGTAGTAGGTCAGGTCGGGCGCGAACGAACCGGCCACGAGCACCGAGGGCACCAGGGAACCGCGCCCGGTCCCGTCGCCCCGCAGGGCGGGCAGTACGGCGGCCGCGTGGCTGAGTGTGAAGGGCAAGTCGTCCCCCTGTGACGGACTTTGGCCGGACCGATCGACCGGCGATGACCGGTCGCCAGTATGCGCGACAGGGGTGCGGCCCTCCGGAAGGCGCCCACCGACAGCAAACCGATAAGGCCAATCGGTGAATATCGGGCACGAACGGGTGTCCGGGCGACGGAAGTTGTCGTAGGGTCACCTGGGCCGTCGTGCCGGTCGGCGCGGTGGTCACCGAAGTTCCGGAAAAGGAATGCCCGGAACAGTGCAACCAAGACCGGAACTCCGGAGTCGGTGTACCTGGGCGGGGAAGCCGGTCCGGCGTAACCGGAAGAAATGCCCGAGACATCACGAGACGGGAAGAACGCCAAGGCGTTCGGTCACCGGGAGGGGTTCACTCAATGGCGGCGCAGTTCGGTTTGAGGCTCCGCAAGGGGGCGGCCACGACCGCCCTGGCCGCGGCCACGGTAGCGGCGCTGGCCGCCTCCCAGGCCCCGGGAGTGACCACCGACGGCGCGGGCAGACAGACCACGGGCTCGCCCTCCCCGGAGATGAGCACCCAGGCCGACGACACCGCCACCGGCAACTCGCGGTACTACACGGACCTTCCGCCCCTCGACAGCCCCACCCCGACGACGGGTCCGGGCGACACCTCCGGCACCGGCGGCACCGAGAGCGGTATACCCGCGACCGTCCTCGACGCCTACAAGAAGGCCGAGGCGTCCCTGCGCCAGTCCAAGCCCGGCTGCAACCTGCCCTGGCAGCTTCTCGCCGCCATCGGCAAGGTCGAGTCCGGCCAGGCGAGCGGCGGCCGGGTCGACGCCGAGGGTACGACGACCGGCAAGAAGATCCTCGGTCCCCCGCTCAACGGCAACGGCTTCGCGAACATCAGCGACACCGACGACGGTGCCTACGACGACGACCGCACGCACGACCGCGCGGTCGGCCCGATGCAGTTCATCCCCTCCACCTGGGAGTGGGCGGGCCGCGACGGCAACGACGACGGTGCCAAGGACCCCAACAACATCTACGACGCCGCCCTCGCCGCCGGCCACTACCTGTGCCGCTTCGACTGGGACCTGTCGAACGACGCCAACCTGCGCAGCGCGATCCTCAGCTACAACAACTCGACGGAGTACTACAACACCGTCATGACGTGGCTGGAGCACTACCGCAAGGGCACCCACGAGATCCCGGACGGCACCGGCTCCCTGCCCCGGACGCCGAGCGGCGGCAACAGCAACAACACCGGCAGCGGCAACAGCGGTGGCCGCAACGGCGGCGGTTCCACGACGAGCCCCAGCCCCAAGCCGTCGAATCCGTCGACCCCGTCCAAGCCGGGGAAGCCGGGCACCAACGAGCCGGGCGGCGGCGGCAGCACCCCCAAGCCGCCCACCACCACACCGCCGCCCTCGAAGCCGCCCACCCCCACGGAGACCGTGCACCACCTGGAGAACGCGGGCGCGTCCAACCTCACGGCCATGGCCGGGGACACCTTCACCGGCAAGCTCGCCACGCGCACCGAGACCAAGGCCGGCA
Organism: Streptomyces sp. MB09-02B; assembly: GCF_033794485.1. Taxonomy (NCBI): domain Bacteria; kingdom Bacillati; phylum Actinomycetota; class Actinomycetes; order Kitasatosporales; family Streptomycetaceae; genus Streptomyces; species Streptomyces sp. MB09-02B. The sequence goes on along the minus strand of NZ_JARGEE010000540.1, from coordinate 2,879 downwards.
AGGCCGTCGCGAAGGTCCGGGTCCGCTTCACCGTCATGGGCGACACCGACACCACGTTCATCGGCGGCGAGAAGGTGGCGGTCGTCATCACCGACAGCGGGGGCAAGGCCACCGCCCCGGCGCTCGTGGCCGGTGAGAAGACCGGCACCGTCACGGTCAAGTCCACCGTCGTGGGCCGCCCCGTGACCGCCCTCGACCACAAGGTCACCGTCACCGCCCGCCGGGCCGACGCCCTCGCCCGCACCGGCACGGCCGCGCTGACCTGCGTGCCGAACGGCGAGTTCGCCGAGCAGATCGAGGTCAAGGCCACCTACAAGGGAGAGGTCGCCGACAAGGTCGCCGTCAGGGCGACCCTGATCAAGTCCCTCCCCGACACCACCGCGAACGACAAGGGCCCCTACTTCAAGGACGCGGCGGGCAACCCCGTACGCACCCTGACCGCCCTGGAGACCGACGCCGACGGTGCCCTCAAGCTCCCGAAGCTCTACTCCGACGACGCCGTCGGCACGTTCCTGCTCCGCATCGAGACCGCGGGCGGCGCGATCCTCACGCTCGACCTGAAGGTGGAGGCCCCGGCCGAGACGACGGAGCCGACCCAGCCGACGGAGCCGACCGGCACGACCGAGCCGGCGACGCCGAGCCCCAGCGAGTCCTAGGCACCTCGGCCGTCCGTACGGCCCCGGCGGCGCCCCTCCTCCACGAGGGGCGCCGCCGTCGTGTGTGCGCGACGTGTTCTCATCTCGCCCGCTCGTTGCTACCGTGCCGGATCTGACGAAGTATCAGTTCCCGTTCCGGGGGCCCGTAGTCGGGAGGTCCGTATGCGCGCCCTGATCGCCGCCGCCACCGGTCTCGCCCTCGCCTTCGCCCTGGTGTTCACGCTCACCGCGCTGGGCTCACCGACGGGGAAGACGTCACCGAAGCCGCTGCTGACGACGGTCCCCGCACATCCGTGACCGCCAGGGAGGGAGGCCCGAGATGCGCCGTAGGGCCGGTCTGATCCTGCTCGCGCTCGCCGTGTTCTTCACCGCGCTGTCCCCACTGCTGCGCTGGTACGCCTTCCCGAACCTGGCCAAGATCCCGGCGAACCAGTACCAGGACATGGTCCTGGAGGCCAAGGACGCCACCCTGCTCGACTACGCCACGATGACCGCCCGCACCGTCCCGAAGGTCACCATCGTGCAGACCCTCAAGGGCAACGTGGAGGCCTCCGAGGAGATCGAGAAGACGACCGACCGGGACGTCGTCGTCTGGGACGGCCTGTCGTACGTCCAGGGCCCCGACGGCGAGATGGTCTCCCGCATCCCCGAGCGCTACATCTTCGACGCCCACACCCAGGAACCCGTCCACGCCAAGGGCGAGTCGGTCGACGGCGACCCCGTGCAGCGCCGGGGCCTGGAGTTCAAGTGGCCCTTCCTCACGGAGAAGAGGGACTACGAGTACTTCGACGCCCAGGCCCGGATCACCGCCCCCATCCACTACAAGGGCACCCAGGACTTCCGCGGCGTCGAGGTCTACTACTTCGAACAGACCATCCCCTGGACCGAGGTCCCCTTCCCCCGGACCATGCCCGTGGAGGGCATCACCCGGGAGACGGTCGCGCAGACCGGCACCACCCGCTGGTACACCACGGTCCGCAAGTTCTGGGTCGAACCCGTCACCGGAGCCCCCGTCTACGGCGAGGAGATCCACAAGGAGGAACTGCGCGGCGGCACGCTCCTGGGCGACCGCGAGAAGGTGACCGCCTTCGCCGGGCACGTGAAGATGCGCGAGGACTACATCGAACACACCGTCGACATGGTCACGTCCCAGCGCCTGCTGGTCCTCCTCATGACCTCCTACCTCCCCTGGGGCTTCCTGGGCCTGGGCCTGCTGCTCCTCGCCCTCGCCCTCTACGTCGAGGCCCGCGGCCGCAGGCCCGGCGCACCGCAGTCCGCGAAGCCCCCGGCGTCGGAGCCGGTCAACGCCTGAGCCGTGCGTTGGTGTACCGGGTGGGCTCGGCCGTCGCCGGGTCCTCCGGCCACGGATGCCTGGGGTACCGGCCCCGCAGCTCCGCCCGCACGGCCCGGTACCCGTCGCGCCAGAACGAGGCGAGGTCGGCGGTGACGGCGGCGGGCCGCCCGGCGGGGGACAGCAGATGCACCAGCACGGGCACCCCGGCCAGCACGGGCGACTCCCGCAGCCCGAACATCTCCTGCAACTTCACCGCCAGCACCGGCTGTTCGGGCCGCGCGTAGTCGACCCGGATCCGGGACCCGCTCGGCACCTCGATCCGCTCGGGCGCCAGCTCGTCCAGCCGTACGGCGTCCCCCGTGGCCCACGGCAGCAGCCGCCTCAACCCCTGCCCGGCATCGATCCGCCCGAGGTCGGCCCGCCGCCGGGCCCGGCTCAGCTCGGGCTCCAACCACTCCTCCACGCGCGCGTGCAGGGCGCCGTCGGACACATCGGGCCACGGTTCACCGAGCCGCTCCCTCAGGAACGCCAGTCGCTGCCGCAACCCCGCCGCGTCCGGGGACCACCGCAACAGGCCGAACCCCTCGTCCCGCAGCCCCTCCAGCAAGGCCTCCCGTACGCGTGCGGGCGCCGCCTCACGCGACGGCCGCACCGCCAGCTCCACCGCACCCAGCCGCTCCACCCGCCGAGCCACCACGTCCCCGTCCCGCCACGCGACCTCCTCGTCCCGCCGGTACAGCCCCCCGGCCGCCTCCCGGGCGATCCCCTCGTCGATCGCGACCCCGAGCCGCACGCGCGCGTGCCCGCTCCCCACCGCCCGGTCGGCGACAGCGACGGCGATCCAGGACACCCCTCGCAACCCGGACGCCTCCGGCACCTCGGCACGGGTCCCGGAGACCATCAGGTACGACCCGCCGCCCCCCTTGGCC
>NZ_JARGEE010000053.1:0-31125 GCF_033794485.1 Streptomyces sp. MB09-02B | reverse complement strand
CACCACCGGCCTGCCCACCCCCGTCCGGCCCGGACCCGAAGCGAACCGACTCCCCGCCCTGTCGGCCCTCGACCGAGACGCCATCACCGGGCGCCCCGGATCGAGCGGCGCTCGCGGGCGCCCCGGGCTGAGCCGTGTCACCGGCCCACCCCGGCTCACCGGCCGACGGTGCGGTGGCGGCCTGGGGAACCCCCGCGCGGGGAGCCCCACCGGGTACGTACGACCCGGCCGCCCGCACACCGGGCATCGGCTCGACCGGGGGCTGCGCGAAGGGAGCTGCCTGCACGGGCGGCTGGGCGCGAGGCGGCTGGGCGGAGGGCGCTGCATGCCCCGGAAGCTGCACGCCAGGCACCGGCTCAGCCGGCGGCTGCGCGAACGGTGCTGCCTGCACCGGCAGGTGTACGGCCGGTACTCCCTGCCCCGGCGGCTGCGCGCCAGCCATCGGCTGCCCCGGCGGCTGCTCGGCAGGTGTCCCGTGGACCGGCGCCGACCGTGCGAACGGGCCGTCCCCAGCCCTCCTCGCGCCCCCCGACAGCTCGCCCCCCGCAGGCCTGCCCACCGGCTGAACCCCCTCCGACGGGCCCTCCGGCTGAACCCTCTCCGGCGGGCCCACCGGCTCAACCCCCTCCGGCTGGCCCTCCGGCTCCGGCCGCTCCGGCGGAGCCGAGCGCACCAACCTCAGCGTCGGCTCGGCCCGGCGGACCGGTGGGTGCGGTGGCTCGGGGGTCGCCTCGGCGGCCCCCCCGACCGCTTCCTGCCGGCCCAGCTCGCGCAGCACATCCCGCTGCCAGTCCCCTGCCTGCGCCATGTGCGGCCCCCAGCTCCTAAGCGAACGTGTCGAGCAGTCGTCCGTACACGCCGAACACTCCGATGAGCAGCGGGAACAGGGTGATCACGCCGATCGATTCGAGGGTGTCGCCGAACCGCCGGAGCCGTACGCGGACATGCTCGGCGGGTTGCACGGCGAGCACCAGCAGCGGCAGGGCGGCGAGCACGGCGAGGACGGCGAGCGGACCGGCCGCGCCACCGGAGTGCTCCAGCCACACCGACACCAGCCGCACGGCGAGCACGGCCGCCGCACCGAGCAGCACCACGACCTCGGCGACCAGCGGGAACGCCCGCGCGCGCAACGCGAGGACGACCATGGTGACGACGGCCAGCAACACGGTCCACTTGGTGGGCGCCCGCAGCGCGAACACCCCGGCCACGGTCGCCGACACGGCCATCGTGACCGTCGCCAGCGCCAGCCCCCGGTGCGTCGCGGTGAGCGCCGCCGACACCTGGAGACGGCTCACGGACGCACCCCCGGAACGCCGGTCGTCGAGCCCGGAGAGCCCCGACGCCATCAGCGCCAGCCTGGGCAGCAGCCCGAGCACGACCACGCAGACCACGGCCAGCACGGCCCCCACCTCGGCCTGCTCCGGCAGCGACGGCGACACCGCACCCGAGACCGCCACGGAGACTCCGAGCCAGCACACCGAGACGCCGGCCAGCGCCCCCGCCCCGACCAGCCCACCCCGCCCGAGCGGCGTGAACAGTCCGAGCAGCGCGAGCGTGCCGACCCCGGCCGCAGCCATGGCCGCGGCCTGCGGCATCCCGGACCACCGCTCCGCCTCCGCCCACGTCGACGCGCCCAGCAGCCCCAGCGCACCGGCCGTCGCGATCAGCGTCGAGGCCAGCCCTCGCTTCCCGGCCCGCCCCAGCAGCGCACCCGTGAGCGCCGCCACGAGCGCGACACCGAGGAGCGCGCCCGCGACGACCCCGGGCTCGTACGCGGCCCGTGCGAACATTCCGGCGGTCACGGCCCAGCCGACCGTGGCGAGCCCGGCCGTGACCCGGCGCGTGGCCGGCCCCCAGCGCAGACCCCGGGCGTCGAGATCCTCGGCAGCCTCGTCCGTGACGTCGTGCACGACGGGTGCCGACGGCGCGTCCTCGGCCCGGACGAGGCGCAGCACCGCGCCGTCCGCCGTCCCGGCCGTCTCCAGGGTGCTGTCGTGCGCCAGCGCGGATCCGTCCGCCGTGACGAGATGCCGCAACTCGGGCCGCTCGCCCACCTGGTCGTCGAGCAGCCGCATGATCTCCGGCAGCAGCAGCCCGACCGGTTCCCGCGACGGCAGCACGAGGTCCACCCGGCGCCGCTCACCGACCAGCGTGACCCGGCTGAGCGCCGTCCGCGCACCACCCGTGGCCTGCCCCAACGTCCCCGTAGCCATCACGTTTTCGAACCTATCACCGAGAAGAATCGCTGGTCGGGGCTGTGGAAACCGGTGAGGAACCCGGCGTGGAGGCCGCCGGGGACCCGGACCCGGTGGTGGAGACCGACGGGGTCGGCGTGACCGACGGCTGCACCGAACTCCCGTACGGACTCTTGCCGATGATGCGGTTCGACACGAACGACCACCCCACACATCCCGCGCACAGCACCGCCGCGATGACGATCCCGGCGAAGACCTTCCCGATCCGTTCGTCCACGGAGCGCCGCTGCCGCTGCGCCCCGAACAGCAGGGCGTCCCGCAGCCGTCGACGCCGCACCGACACCGACTCCAGCAACTGGCTGTCGTAATCCTGCGCTGCCACGGCTACGGAACCCCGTTCACCTCTCTCAGAGCCGGCCCGTCAGCCGATCTGGTCGACCGCCGCGCGGGCCTTCGCCAGCGTCGACTGGGCCGTGCCGTCGTTCTGTTCGAGTGTGGTGCGCACCAGGCGGATGATCTCGCGGACCTCACCCGCCGCCTTCTTCCAGCGCTCTTCCTTGCCGTGGTAGTCGTCCGAGACACCGTCCGCCTGGAACTCGGTCATCGCGGCCTTGACGGCGGCGTCGCGGTCGCCGAGCACCCGCTCCAACTGCCCCACGATCGTGCCGAGCGCGGTCTGCACCTCGCCGGAGGCCCCGGTGTCGTACGAACGGCGGTCCTGGTTCTGAGCCATGAGTACTTCCCCCTCGTTCCTGCTCGTCGCTGCTTATCGGGCGCCGAAGCGGGCCGCGTCGAAGTTGGCCAGGCCCATGTTCTGGTTGGCGTTGTCCTGGGACTCCACGTCACCGGTGCCGAAGGCGTTGTCCATGCCGGACTGACCGCCCAGGATCGCGGCGAGCGAGCCGTTCAGGTCGGCGGTGATCTCGTCCGCGCGGTTCTTGAACGAGTCGAACGCCGCCTTGCCCGCGCCGTTGAACTTGCCCTCCAGCGGCTCCGCCGCGCTGATCAGCAACTGGATCAGCGTCCCGAGGTCGTCGCTCGAACCGAGCGTGCTCTTTCCGAGCTCCGCCAGGGTCGTCGCCCCCATGTCGAACTTCACGTCGTGTCCACCCCCGTGTGTCTGGGTCACCTACGTCTCGAACATGCTCTCGCACAACGAGTTGCACCCGCAACGCGCTTGGCGGGCCGGTGACACCATCGGAACACAATACGAACACCCTCGTGGTGCCGCACAACATTCTTGAGCCGCCGCACAACCCTCCCCCCACCTCGCCGGTCGTACTTGGCATCAGGGCTTCTCGGAGGGGGATCTGGGGGGATCGCGGGGGTTCTGGTACGGAGGGGAAAGCCGAGGGGCCCGGTCCACTGGACCGGGCCCCTCGAAACATTCCGGCGTGCTCGCCGGGGCCGGGCAGCTCGTGCTCGCCGGGGACCGGGCAGCTAGAAGAACACCCCGCACCGCAGCAGCACATTCGCGTACGGCCGTGCCTCCCCGGTCCGTACGACCAGCCGCGCGCCCGCCGACAGCTCCTTCAACTTCTCGTGGGAGACCAGCTCCAGCTCGGGGAAACGGCCCTCCAGCAGCGCCGTCGCCTCCAGATTCGCCTCACGCACCTCGTACGCGGCCGTCGCCCCCTCGACCACGAGCTCGTCGAGCAGCCCGTCCAGCACCTCCGCGAAGGACGGCACCCCCGCCCGGAAGGCCAGGTCGACCACGCGTGGCCCCTCGGGCACCGGCATCCCCGCGTCGCACACCAGCACCCCGTGCCCGTGCCCCAACTCGGCGACGGCGCCCGCCAGATGACGGTTGAGTATCCCGGCCCGCTTCACAGCGCCGCGACCTCCTCGGCGGTCGGGAACGACACCTGCGCCCCCGCCCTGGTGACGGCGGCGGCCCCCACCCGGGCCGCGTACGCGGCGGCCTCGGCCGGCTCCGACCCCGCTCCCAGCTTCCACGCCAGCGCCGCCGTGAACGCGTCCCCGGCCCCCGTGGTGTCCACGGCGTCCACCTTCACGGCGGCCACCCGCGCACTGCCCTCGGGGGTCGCGACCAACGCCCCCTCCGCGCCCAGCGTCACGACCACCGAACGCGGCCCGAGCGCCAGCAGCGCCCGCGCCCAGTCCTCCGGCGAAGGCGAACCCGCGAGCTCGCCCCCGACGATGACCCGCGCCTCGTGTTCGTTGACGATCAGCGGATCACACGCGGCCAGCACCTCGGCGGGCAACTCCCGCGGCGGCGACGGGTTCAGCACGAAACGCGTCCCCTCCGGCAGCCGCCGTACGACCTCCACCACCGTCTCCAACGGGATCTCCAACTGCGCGGAGACGACCCGGGACGCACGCAGCAGGCCCTCCGCCGCCCGCACGTCCTCGGGGGTCAGCTTCCCGTTGGCGCCCGGCGACACCACGATGCTGTTGTCGCCCGACGGGTCCACCGTGATCAACGCGACCCCGGTGGGCGCCCCGCCGACCAGCACCCCGGCCGTGTCGACCCCGGCCGCCCGCTGCGAGTCCAGCAGCAGACGTCCGTTGCCGTCGTCGCCGACCCGGGCCAGCAGCGCCGTACGCGCCCCGAGCCGGGCCGCCGCCACCGCCTGGTTGGCGCCCTTGCCGCCCGGGTGCACGGCCAGGTCGGAGCCGAGCACGGTCTCCCCGGCCCCCGGCCGCCGCTCGACACCGATCACCAGATCGGCGTTGGCCGATCCCACGACCAGAAGGTCGTAGTCGTACATGAGTGGTCCCCTTCGTCCTTGAGCGGTCGCGTCCGTCAGCCGCTCGACCCGGCCTTCGTCGTCAGCCGCTGAACTCGGCCACGTTCTCGGACGTGACCACCTTCACCGGCACCATCACCGACTTCTCGACCTTCTCGCCCTTGGCGGCCTCGACCGCGTTGCGCACCGCGATCCTGCCGAGTTCGGCGGGCTGCTGCGCCACCGACGCGTACAGCGTGCCCGCCTCGACGGCCTTGAGCCCGTCCGCCGTCCCGTCGAAGCCGATGACCTGGACGGACTTTCCGGCCTTGGAGCCGAGCGCCTTGATCGCGCCGAGCGCCATCTCGTCGTTCTCGGCGAAGACACCGTCGACGTCGGGGTTGGCCTGCAGCAGGTTCGTCATCACGTCGAGACCCTTGGTGCGGTCCCAGTCGGCGGGCTGCTCGGCGAGGACCTTGATGCCCGGGTAGGCCTTCAGCCCCTCGGCGAAGCCGGCGCCGCGCTCCCGGCTGGCGGAGGTGCCCGCCTGGCCCTGGAGGATGACGATCTCGCCCTTGCCGCCCAGCTTCTCGGCGAGCGACTTGGCGGCCAGCCTGCCGCCGCTGACGTTGTCGGAGGCGACGAGCGCGGCCGTGTTCGCGCCGTTCACCGCGCGGTCGACGGCCACCAGCGGGATGTCCGCCTTGTTGACGGCCTTCGCCGCCGGGGTCACCGCGTCGGAGTCCACCGGGTTGACGATGATCGTGCCGAGGCCCTCGCTGGTGAAGTTCTGCAACTGGTTGGCCTGCTGCGAGGCGTCGTTCTGCGCGTCCGTGACCGACAGGTCCACGCCCAGCTTCTTCGCCTCGTCCTGGGCGCCCACCCGGATCTGCACGAAGAAGGGGTTGTTGAGCGTCGACAGCGACAGCCCGATCTTCTCGCTCTTCGCCGCCGACGACCCGCTGTGCAGGAACGAGGTCGCGCCCACGACCGCCGCCGCGACCACCGCGGCCAGCACGTACGTCAGCGCCTGCTTCTTCCGGTCCCGGGAGCCACCGGCACCGGCCGCCACCGGGGTCGCCCCCGCCTTGCGGCGCACGGTGTCCAGCAGCACGGCCAGCGCGATGACGACACCGATGACGACCTGCTGCCAGAACGCCGACACGGACAGCAGGTTGAGGCCGTTCCTGAGCACCGCCAGGATCAGCGCGCCGATCAGCGTCCCCGATGCCTTGCCCGTGCCGCCGGCCAGCGAGGCGCCGCCGATGACGACCGCCGCGATGGCGTCCAGCTCGTAGCCCTGCGCGGCCTGCGGCTGCGCGGAGGAGAGCCGGGAGGCGAGCACGATGCCCGCGGCGGCGGCGAACAGTCCGGACAGCGCGTAGATGACGAGCTTCTGCCGCTTCACCCGCAGCCCGGACAGCCGGGCCGCCTCCTCGTTGCCGCCGATCGCGTACATGGCACGCCCGATGTACGTCCGCCCGAGGATCACGGCCGTCACGCCACCGAGCACCAGCATCACCAGGACCGGCACCGGCAGCCAGCCGCCCAGGTTGTCCCCGAGGTGCGAGACCGACTCCGGGAACGCGATCGGGCTGCCCTGCGAGATCACCAGCGACAGACCGCGCCCCACCGACAGCATGGCGAGCGTGGCGATGAACGGCGGCAGCTTCCCGTACGAGATGAGGAAGCCGTTGACGAGACCGCACGCGATGCCGGTGACGACGGCGAGGAGCACGGCTATCGGGACCGGCACGCCCTCCGACGTGGCGCTCCAGGCCAGGACGGTGGCCGACAGCGCCGCCACCGAACCGACCGACAGGTCGATGCCCGCCGAGACGATCACGAAGGTCACACCGAACGCGAGGATCGCGGTGACGGCGGCCTGGACACCGATGTTGAGCAGGTTGTCGGCCGTCAGGAAGTCGCCGGACAACACCGACATCGCGACGACGAGGACGATCAGCGCGGTCAGCGCGCCGTTGTCGAGCAGGAGCCGGCGCAGCCCCGACGGTCCCGAGGCGCCACGCGCGCCCTGCGTGCTCTTGATCGTGTCAGCGGCCATCGGGGGCCTCCGTTTCCGTCGCAAGGATGGTGGGGTGGGAGACGGCGAGCGCCATCACCGCGTCCTGGGTGGCCTCGGCGGCGGGCAGTTCACCCGCGATCCGCCCCTGGGCCATGACCAGCACCCGGTCGCTCATACCGAGCACCTCGGGCAGGTCACTGGAGATCATCAGCACGGCGGCACCGGCGGCCGTCAGCTCGTTGATCAGTTCGTAGATCTCGACCTTCGCGCCGACGTCGATGCCGCGCGTCGGCTCGTCGAGGATCAGCACCCTGGTGTCCGCCAGCAGCCATTTGCCGATGACGACCTTCTGCTGGTTGCCGCCCGAGAGGGTGCGCACGTGCTGGTGCAGCCCGGCCATCCGGACCCCGAGCCGCTCGGCCACCCTGGCCGCGTTCGCCCGCTGCCCCTTGAGGTCGACGAACCCGCCCCGGGTCGCGCCCCGCAGGGTCACCAGGCCGAGGTTCTCCTCCACGGACGCATCCAGCACCAGCCCCTGGCCCTTGCGGTCCTCCGGCACCAGCCCGATCCCGGCGGCCATGGCGGCGCCCACGTCGTCCTTGGGCACCGCGGAGCCGCCGACCCGCACGGCCCCCTCGTCGTACGGATCGGCGCCGAACACGGCCCGCACGACCTCCGTACGTCCGGCTCCGACGAGGCCCGCGATCCCGACGACCTCACCGGCCCGCACCTCGAAGCTGACGTCGTGGAAGACGCCGTCCCGCGTGAGCCCCTCGACGACGAGCAGCGCCTCGCCCGAGTCCGCCCGTTCCCTCGGGTACTGCTGCTCGATGGACCGCCCGACCATCAGGCGTACGAGTTCGTCCTGCGGGGTGGTGGCGGGCACCTGCCCGACGCTCTTCCCGTCCCGGATGACCGTCACGCGATCCCCCAGGGCGGCGATCTCCTCCAGGTGATGGGTGATGAAGACGATCCCGACCCCGTCCTCGCGCAGCCGCCGCACGATCGAGAAGAGCTTCTCGACCTCCCCGGTGGTCAGCACGGCGGTCGGCTCGTCCATGATCAGCACACGCGCGTCGAGGCTCAACGCCTTGGCGATCTCGACCATCTGCAGCCGGGCGATCCCGAGTTCACGCACGCGCGCGCGTGGCGAGACGTCGACCCCCACCCGCTCCAGCAGCTCGGCGGCCTCGGCCTCCATCCGCTTCCGGTCGATCATCCCGAAGCGACGCGGCTGCCGCCCCAGAAAGATGTTCTCGGCGACGCTGAGATCAGGAACGAGGTTGAACTCCTGGTAGATGGTGGCGATCCCGAGCCGCTCGGAGTCCTGCGCACCCTGGATGCGCACCTCCTCGCCACCGGCCAGGATCCGCCCCGCGTCGGGCGTGTAGGCACCGGAGAGCATCTTGATGAGCGTGCTCTTGCCCGCGCCGTTCTCACCGAGCAGGACATGCACCTCGCCCCGGCGCAGCTCGAAGTCGACGCCGTCCAGCGCGACCACACCGGGGAAGCTCTTGCGTATGCCTTCGATGCGCAGCAACTCGTCAGGGTCGCTCACGACGTGCTCCTGTTCGTCACGGGGGACGGTTCTGGGGGAGTGGACTCGCCGCACGAGAGGCGTACGACGAGACGGGCGGGGAGGGTGACGGACTGCGGGGGCCGCCCCTCGATACGGTCGACCAGGGCGCGCACGGCGGCTCGCCCCAGCTCAGCCGTCGGCTGGGCCACCGCCGTGATCGGCGGATCGGTGTGCACGAACCAGGGGATGTCGTCGAAGGCGGCCAGCCCGACGTCCTCCGGAACCCGCATCCCGCGCGCGCGGACGGCGTCCAGCGCGCCGAGCGCCATCAGGTTGTCGGCGGCGAAGACGACCTCGGGCGGCTCGGCCAGATCGAGGAACCCCTCCGTCACCCGCCGCCCGCTCTCGGCCTGGAAGTCGCCCTGCCCGATGTACGCGTCGGGCAACGCCAACCCGTGCTCGCCCAAGGCCTCCCGAAAGACCTCGACCCGCTCCCGGCCGGTCGTGGTGGCGGCCGGCCCGGCGATGATCGCGAGCCGCCGGTGCCCGAGCCCGTACAGATGGGCGACGAGATCCCGCACGGCATCCCGCCCGTCCGCCCGCACCACGGGCACGTCCACACCCGGAATCCACCGGTCCACGAACACCATCGGTGTCCCGGCCCGCACGGCGTCCAGCATCAGGGGCGACCCACCGTCGGTGGGGGACACGAGCAGCCCGTCGATCCTCCGGTCGAGCAGGTTCCGCACATGATGATCCTGCAGCTCGGGCCGCTCGTCGGCGTTCCCGATGATCACGCTGTACCCGAGCGCCCGCGCCTCCTCCTCGACCGACCGCGCCAGCTCGGTGAAGTACGGATTCATGACATCGCTGATGACCAGCCCGAGGGTGTGGGTCTGGTCCGTGCGCAACGACCGCGCGACGGCGTTCGGCCGGTACCCCAGCGTCTCGACGGCGGCCATGACCCGCGCCCGCGCGTCCTCACTGACCGACGGATGGTCATTGAGCACCCGCGACACCGTGGCGACGGACACCCCCGCCTCGGCCGCGACGTCCTTGATACTCGCCACCGCCGACCACCTCCTCGTGGAATCGATTACATCGACGTCACGGAGGATTGGAATCGATTACACGGGGCTTGGGCAAGGGTCCGGCCATGGCCGAAATCCAATCGTGACCGGGCCATCGGATGCCCCCTCAATAACAAGACTTTTGTTAATGTGGCTCCATGGCTGCCACTCCCGATCCCGCCCCCGGAGAGGGCCCGGTCCGTCCGGTCTCCGTCTCCCTTCACGAAGGCACGATCGCCGCTCTCAAGGCGCGCACGGGCAAGCGAGGCATGTCCGCCTACGTCGAAGCCCTCATCCAACGCCAACTCGAACGGGAGCGACTGCGCGAACTCATCGAAGACGCGGAGGCCGAGCACGGGCCCGTGGACCAGGCGGCGGTCGAGGCCAAGAGGGCGCTCCTGCGCGGTGACGCGGCCGGCTCGGCGGACGTCGCGTGAGCGGCACGCTCGTACTGGACTGCGAAGGTCTGTCCAAACTCGTCCGCCGCACACCCGAACTCACCGAATGGCTCACCGCGGCAGAGGCCGAGGACATCCGGGTCATCACCAGCTCCGTCACCCTCGTCGAAGCCCGCGACCCCAGGACCAACCAGGCCCGCTTCGACTACGCGGCCTCCCGCGTGAACATCGTCCCGCCCGCCGAAGCGATCGCCCGCCACGCGAGCAGGCTGCTCGCCGCCGCCGGACTCGATGGCCACAAGTACGCCCTGGATGCCATCGTCGCCGCCACCGCACTCGTCTCACCCGCCCCAGCCACCGTCCTGACCTCGGACCCCGAAGACCTCCGCTTGCTGTGCGGCCCTGGCGTCCGCGTGATCAAGGTGTGACACCGCGAAGTCGAATTGAGTTGCCGTGCGCGCATCGCAGCCCGAACGATGGGCCTGTGACGACCACTGGAGAACAGTCACCATGTGATGCCGTCCGACCGGTCGCGTTGGTGACCGGGGTCGGTCGGTCCGTCGGCATCGGCGCGGGCATCGCTCACCGGCTTGCCGAGGCGGGCTGGAACGTCGCCTTCACCTACTGGACGCCGTACGACGCCCGCATGGCCTGGGGCGCCGAGACCGGTGCCGCGGACACCATCGCCAAGGCTTTGGGCGAACGAGGCGCCGACGGTGTGGCGGTGGAGGCGGACCTCGCCGATCCGGAGGCTGCGGAGCGTGTCTTCGATGAGGTCGAGCGTCGCCTCGGCGGCGTCACCGCCTTGGTGATGTGCCACTGCGAGTCGGTCGACTCCGGCCTGCTCGACACCACGTTGGAGAGCTTCGACCGTCACTTCGCGGTCAACGCGCGTGCCACCTGGCTGCTGATCCGCGAGTACGGCCGTCGCTTCCATGCGGCTCCAGGGACCGGGCGCGTCATCAGCCTCACCAGCGACCACACCGTCGGCAACCTGCCCTACGGAGCGAGCAAGGGCGCGCTCGACCGCATCACCCTGGCAGCCGCCCACGAACTCTCCCACCTCGGGATCACCGCCAACGTGATCAACCCGGGGCCGGTGGACACGGGTTGGATGTCCGACGACATCCGGGAGCACGTACTGCGTCGGACGCCGCTGGGGCGTCTGGGCAGCCCGCAGGACACCGCTGATCTCGTGGAGTTCCTGTGCTCCTCGCGGGGCCAGTGGATCAATGGGCAGCTCCTGCAGAGCAACGGTGGCTTCGTCGGGTGACCGGCCGACCCAAGCTCCTCGCCCTCGTCGTGGGCGGGCGCCGCTGTGTGGCCGGCCCGCCACGACGACGGTCGGCACAGTCTCGTTGCCGTCATCGGCCGCCCTCACCACGGCGGCTCCTGCCGGGTCGCGCCAGATGTCGACCCAGTGAGCAGGGCGGGCCCTTCTAGGCCCTCCTCCACGTGACATCGAAGTGCGACCAGACCATGCCCCAGTTTCTTCAGCTGTTCGACACGGTCCTCATCCCTGTCCACGCGGGCGTAGAACCCCCTGGCGTTGCGATCCATTGCCCAGTGGATACCCGGCGAGCGCGGTCGGCCACCCTTCGGCTTCCGCCTCCTGGTCGTCACGGCCGGGAACGGGGAGCGTGAATGCACCTTCAGGTCGATGTGCTTACGGGCGTAGATGACAGCCGCCTCGATGCCGCGCCGCCAGTGCTCATGCTCGAGGTTGAGAACCCGAAAGTTGATGAACGCCGAACGCCGCCCTCCCACTCGAACTCCTCCCCATCGAGCAGGACTTCACGCAGCAGAGGTAGGCCGAAAGGCGGTCAGACCAGGAGGTCCTTGTAGTAGAAGCTGGCCTTCTTGTCCGTCAGGGCCTTCGATTCCTGGGAGCCGAAGCCGAGGTGCAGGCGTGCGGCGGCGGGGTTGGAGGTGTCGGGGATCTGGATGGCCAGTCCTTCCGGCTCCCGGTAGTACAGGCTCTCGCCCGCTTTGCTGAGGCTGCGTTGGACCACGGCCCCGGTGTTCCAGTCGATCGAGGTGACGTACGTGTTGCTCTCACTGGTCCGGTTGTCGGCCGAGTCGTAGGTGTACGCGGTCCCGTCGATCGTGTACAGGTACTGGCCGAGCGTCGTGTAGCCCTGGAAGGTGGGGCCGGTCAGGACGGACGGCTGGGTGATGGAAGCCAGCGTGGTGAACGTGCCGGCCCGGAAGGCCGCCAGGTCGTAGAGGCTGATCTTCCAGGTTCCGCTGATGCGGTGACGGACCGCCAGTCGGCTGTTGACGGGGTCGACGGCGATGGTGTTGTGGTCGGAGCCCGGTACCGGGTCGTACTTGGTCACATGGTGGGAGTCCGGTGTGAGCACGGCTCCGTTGGCGAACTTGAAGCGGGCGATCTTCGTGCCGTAGCCGACGTTCTGGCTGTCGGGCACGGAGTCGGTCTCCGTCCACAGGTAGGCGCTGTTGCCGGAGGGTTCGGCGGCGATGGAGACCCCGTGGCCGAAGCCCTTCAGGTACATGCGGCCGATGATGTAACCCTGCCAGTCGAGCCGGGTGACGCACAGGTCACCGTTGGTGCCGCGTTCGGTGCCCGTGTACGCCCGGGCCTCGCCCGGAAGTTGGCGTCCGGCATCCACCAACTGCGCCGTGTACAGGTGCTTGTTGGTGTTGTCGAAGGAGAAGGACTGCAGGATGCGGGTCTCCTGCAGCAGGATCTCGCGGAACCACTCGTCGGAGTCGTCGGTCAGGTCGAAGCGCTTGGACGTGGCCACGGCCGCCGCGGCGGTGCCGGCGCTCGAGAGGACGGCGGAACCCAGCAGGGTCGCGCCGGTGAGGCCCGCGGCGCGCTTGAGTAGCTGGCGTCGGTTCGGTCTGCCCCTGTCGACGTTCATTCGCTGGAAGCCTCCCCCTCGTCGTGTGCAAACAGCGGCTGGATTCAACCATCCCGCCCGTCGGCTGCACCAGACCCGTATCCGCAGGTCAGGAGCCGAATCACGATTTCGTTCACTATCGTGATGCAGGTCACAACCGTAAAGAGGCTGTGAAACAGGGGTTCGTGCAGATCATCCGATTATGTGGGGCTACCTCGGTTGATGAGTGACCATTTAGCGTCCATCGATGACCTGATGACACCGCCTGAGTGAACGCTGCGTTCGCCCTGGCGGCAGGTTCTGTTCGTTGACGTGCCGGGGGCGTCCCGGCCCGGTTGGCTGGGGGATGGTCCGTGCGACTGACGCGCAGACGTGGCATGCGGGGTTCGTGGGGCGTGGTCGCGGCTTTGACCGCATCGCTTCTCGTGGCGCCGACGGTGGAGAGCGCGGCCTCCGCCGCCGAGGCCTCGAAGGCCTCCCGCAAGGAGCCGGTGAACGTCCCGGCCCAGGCCGCCGGAGCCGTGCCGCGCGACCGCCCGGAAGCCACCCCGACCAAGCCGGCCCGCACCATCTGGCCCAAGGCGGCCCAGGGACGGGTGTCGTTGGCAGGGCTGAAGACGGGCAAGAACGTCCCGGTCGCCCCAGACGGCACGGGTAAGGCGGCGGTCTCCGTGGGCCCGGCTCCGGCGACCGCGAAGTTCCGCGCCCAGTCCTCGAAGACGTCCGTCCCCGCCAAGGTGGACGTGAAGGTGCTGGACCACGAGCGGTTGTCGCCGGTGGGCGGTATCGGGCTCGGCGTGGAGGTCACCCGGCGGGACGGCACGGCCACCGCCGGGCCGGTGCAGGTCACGTTCGACTACTCCGGTTTCAAGTACGCCTATGGCGGCAACTTCGCCTCCCGGCTGCGGCTGGTGTCCCTGCCCGCGTGCGCGCTGACCACCCCGAAGGCGAAGGGCTGCTCGCCCGGCAAGACCGAGTCGGTGCCCGTCTCCAACGACGCGGCCAAGGGCGTGATCACCGCGACGGTGCAGGCCGACGGCGACCCGACGGCCGAGCGTTCCCCTCTCGACACCGCGGGCTCGGGCCTGTCCCGGTCGACCCTGGCGACCACCGCCTCCTCGGCGACCGTGTACGCCCTGACCTCCGGCTCGTCCTCCGAGGCCGGTGACTACCGTGCTTCCTCGCTGAAGCCGTCCGGGTCTTGGAACGTGTCCACCGGGTCCGGTGCCTTCACTTACAACCTGCCCGTCCAGATCCCCGCGCCGCCCACGGGCAGCGCGCCCACGCTTTCCCTGTCGTACAACTCCCAGTCCGTCGACAGCATGACCTCTGCCCAGAACAACCAGGCCAACTGGGCCGGCCTGGGCTGGGAGCTGAGCGGTACAGGCTTTATCGAGCGGCGCTATCGCGGATGCCAGAACGACG
This sequence comes from Streptomyces sp. MB09-02B, assembly GCF_033794485.1. Taxonomy (NCBI): domain Bacteria; kingdom Bacillati; phylum Actinomycetota; class Actinomycetes; order Kitasatosporales; family Streptomycetaceae; genus Streptomyces; species Streptomyces sp. MB09-02B. The sequence goes on along the minus strand of NZ_JARGEE010000053.1, from coordinate 16,935 downwards.
GCACCGGCAGTGGCTGGGTCGGTGACCTGTGCTGGGACTCGCCGAACTCGGAGAACGAGCCCGACGGGGCGATGTACGTCATCAGCTTCAACGGCGTCAGCTCGATCCTTGTGCAGGACGGCAACGGCACCGGCTCCTACCATGTCAAGGACGACCCGGGCTGGCGGGTGCAGCACCTGACCGGCGGCCACGGCTCCGACGACGAGTTCTGGGTCGTCTCCACCCAGGACGGCAAGCGCTACTACTTCGGCTGGGGCCGCTCCGAGCGCACCAACGCCGCCACCGACTCCGTGTTGACCGTGCCGGTCTTCGGCAACGACCCGGGCGAGCCCGGTTACAACGGCGGCACCGGGGTCAGCAAGCAGGCCTACCGCTGGCAGCTCGACCGTGTCGTCGACGCCAGTGAGGTGGAGACGGCTTACTTCTACGACAAGGAGGAGAACCACTACCGCTCGGTGCTGCTCGGCGACCAGGCCCGCGTCTACGACTCGGGTGCCTACCCGGTGCGCATCGAGTACGGGTGGGCCTCGCAGATTTCCGGCGCGCAATTGCCGGCCAAGGTGGACCTGCGTTACGTGGGCCGCTGCGTGGAGCGCATGGCGGATAAGGATCCACTGGCCAGTGAGCCCGCCGACTGCCCCGCCATCTCCACCAATCCGGATTCCTATCCGGATGTACCCACGGACCTGATGTGCGACGGCACGGCCGCCGACAACGGCTGCCGCACCATCACGGGTGAGACGTACTCGCCCACCTTCTTCGCCACGAAGATGCTGTGGGACATCAAGACCTTCGTGCGGGACAACGACGCCTCGCCGTGGGACCCGGCGATGCAGTACCAGATGAAGTACGGACTGCCCAACCCGGAGGGTACCGTCGACAACACCCTGTGGCTGGACTACGTGCAGCGCAAGGGCTACGGCGACGGCGACGACATCACCCTGCCCACCATCAACATCAACGGTGAGTGGCGGGACAACCAGCTCGGCGGCGGTGTCCTCAACTTCCGCCGTGTCACCCAGATCCACGGCGATCTCGGCTCGTTCGTCAACGTCACCTACCGCAACTACGACGATCAGGACGCCTGCGACATCGGCAACCCGCCCAGCGAATCGAACAACACCCAGGCCTGCTTCAAGCAGAAGTGGGTGCCCGAGGGCGCCACGGAGGAACGCTCCGGCTGGTTCAAGAAGTACGTCGTCGCCAAGGTCAGCGTCGATCCGGGACCGGGTTCGGGCGCGGGCAACGACGGCGACCCGGTGATGACCACCACCTACGACTACGTGGGCAAGCCGGCCTGGGCGTTCCCCAACGACCCGCTCACCAAGGACGAGGACGAGTCCTGGACGGAGTGGCGCGGTTACCAGCAGGTCGAGGTCCACACCGGCACCAAGTCCAACGCCGCCTCCACCTACCACTGGCTCTACCGCGGCATGGACGGCGACCGCACCTCCAAGACCGACCCGACCGCCACCCGCTCCGTGACCGTCGACGACGGCGACAGCAGCCGCCCGCCGGTCACCGACCACGCCTGGCTCAACGGCCAGGTGCTGGAAACCAGTAACCGAGACGGCTCGGGCCAGTCCCACAAGCGCATCTGGCACGAGTACTGGACCTACAACACCGCCCAGTACGACGGCCTGCCCGACGCCCGCTTCGTACGCGAATCCAAGACCACCACCCAGGAGTTGACCTCCACGGGATGGCGCGAGCACGTCGTCAAGGACGAGTACGACACCGCAGAGCCCGCCAGCACCAAATACGGCCTGCCGCTGCGCACCAACGACTGGGGCCTGTCCGACACCGACGACAACCGTTGCACCACCTACGGCCGCGCCTACAACACCGACTACTTCCCCAACTCGCCCGTGCAGCGCTGGACAGTGCTGCCCGACGAGACCCGGCACTACGCCGCCGACTGCGCCGCCCGAGCCTCCTCCAACCAGGACGCCTACACAGTCACCCTCTACGACGGCGCGACCTCGGTGGACACCAACAAGCCCGGCGACGGCAATCCGACGTCGGTGCGCAAGTACACCAACGCCACCAACTACCGCGAAGCCAAGGCCTCCTTCGACCAGGCCGGCCGGCAGCTCACCGCCACCGACGGCAAGCAGAACACCACCACCACGACCTACCAGCCGACGACGTCCTGGCCCATCAACGGCGTCAAGGTCACCTCACCCGACCCCGACGGCTCGGGACCGGGCACACCACAGTCCACCACCACCTGGTACTCCCGCCTGTGGGGTACCCCCTACCGGATCCAAGATCCCAACAACAGGACCATCCGCATCGTCCACGACTCCGTCGGCCGTACCGCGCAGGTCTTCCAGCCCTCCAGGACCGCCGCCTACCCCGACGGCACACCGTCGATGGCGTTCGAGTACACCCTCACCACAGCTGACAACAGCGAAGGCGTGCCCGACCTGGTCTCCACGGTTCCGCCGAAGGTCACCACCAAGACACTCGTCGATTCCAGTGGCAGGACACAGACCGCCTACACCTACCTCGACGGCTTGGGACGCACCCGGGAAACGCAGGTCCCGGCACCCACCGGGACGGGACGCACGGTCGTCTCCACCCGTTACGACACCTCGGGCAACGTCACCGGAACCAGCGCACCCTTCTACAACTCCGCCGCTGCCGGCTCCGGCATGGTCCTGCCGACCGTGGACACCCTTCCCTCCTACACGGACCTGCTGATCGACTTCGCCGGCCGCACCACCGAGTCGCGGATCACTGTGAAGGGCCAGCCCCAAGCGCAGGGCCAGACGATCACCAACTACCACGGTGACTACACCACCACCATGCCCGCCGTCGGTGAGCGCACCAACACCTACACCGACGTCTTCGGGCAGGTCAGCCGAGTCGTGGAGTTCGGCCCGTCGACGTACTCAACCACCTACGAGTACACCCGCAGCGGGAAGCTGTCGAAGATCACGGACTCCAAGGGCAACGTCACCACCTACACCTACAACTGGCTCGGCGAGCGCAACGGCGGCAAGGATCCCGACTCCGACCCCAACGGCATCGCCGCCATCACCTACGACGCCAACGGCAACATAGCGACGTCCAAGGACGGCAACGGCACCGTCCTGACCCACACCTACGACAACCTCAACCGCCCGCTCACCGTGCAGAACGGGTCGACGGTCCTGACCCGCACGACCTATGACACCGCCCCGGGCGGCCTCGGGGAGCCGGCCACCGCCACGTCCTATGCGGGCAGCCACGCCTACACCACCGCCGTCAACTCCTACGACGTCGACGGCAACGTGCAGGAGACGCAGACCACCGTTCCCGCCGACGGCTCTGGCCTGCAGGGCACGTACACAACAGGCTTCACCTACAACGCCGCCGGTCAGCAGACCAGCGTGACCTACCCCGCCGCCGGAGGTCTGCCGACAGAGACGGTCACCACCCAGTACGACGCCTTCGGCAACCCCGAAAAGCTCACCAGCAGCCTGAACAACACCGTCTACGTCGACTCCACCGGCTTCGACAGCCTGGGCCGCCTGACCGACCGCACGTATGGCACCACCGCCACCACAGGAACCACAGCCCGCCGCGTCTACACCTACGACGACGCCAACGGCACCGGCTGGCTCAAGAACATCACCACGACCACCAGCACCAAGGGAACCGTCCAAAACGACGACTACCTCCGCGACAACGCCGGCCAAGTCACCGACCTGGCCGACCGGATCACGGGCCAGCACCAGTGCTCCACCTTCGACGAGCTCAACCGGCTTTCACGCGCCTGGACCACGGCCGCGACCGGCGGCTGCGCCGGCCCCTTCACCCCCGACCTCACGACTGGTAAGAACCCCTACCAGCTCGACTACTCCTACGACGGCATCGGCAACCTGCAGAAGGTCACCAGCACCACGGCCACCGGCAGCAGCGTCCGCGACTACGCCTACCCCGGCTACTCCGCCGACCAGTCCACCTACACCCCTGGCGCTCCGCGCCCGCACGCCGTCACCACGGTCAAGACACCGGCCGGCACGGACAGCTACACCTACGACGACGCCGGCCGGATGAAGAGCCGGACCGTCGCAGGAGCCACGACCAACTTCGTCTGGAACGAACGCCACCAGATATCCGCCACAAGCGGAGCCGTGACCGCCAGCTACGTCTACGACGCAGCAGGCACAGTCCTACTGCGCAAGTCGGCCACCGAAACCGTGCTCTACCTCGCAGGCCAGGAGATCCACAAAACGCCCGGAGCCGACCCGAAAGCCACCCGTTACTACGGCGCGGGCACCGCAACCGTGGCCACCCGCACCGCGACGAGCACCACCAGCAAGCTGACCTGGCTCCTGTCCGACAACCAGGCATCGACCCAGCTGACCATCGACACTTCTGCGGGAACAGCCGAGCGCCGCCGCTACCTTCCCTTCGGCGACCAGAACGGCGACACCGATCTACCGGCTGCCACCGACCGCGGCTTCCTCGGCAAACCCGAGGACGACGCCACCGGCCTGTCCATCCTCGGCGCCCGCATGTACGACCCTCAGCTTGGCCGATTCCTCAGCCCGGACCCGCTGGTCACGCCCTACGCACCACAGAACCTCAGCTCTTACTCCTACTCGGTCAACAACCCCGTTGCCTTCAGCGACCCGACGGGACTGCGTCCCGACGGCGCTTGCGGCGGCGCCAGTTCCTCCTGCAATGGAGGAACGGAGACGTGGACCCAGACCAACGGCGAGTGGACCTGGAACTATGAGCGGGCGGTGACCAGCCTCAACACCGGTGTCACCACCTACAGCACCATCAGCTACACGTTCGGCAGTGGTACCAGCCACTCCAGCCGCACGGTCGCGCCGCCGGCGCCCGAGAGCATCGGATCGACGAGCACCACGAAGAGCCCGTCGGCCTGGGCCATGACCCTTGACGTGGGCAAGTCCCTCCTGCTTCCGGACACTGGGGAATGGGAGGCGTGCGCCAAGGACATCGGCTTCAATTCCCACTGCGCGTGGACCCTCGCGGACCTGCCTTGGTTCAAGGCCGCGAAGCTCTTGAAGCTGAAGAAGCTTGACGACGTGGTCGACTGCACAAGGTGCTTCCTGGCGGGGACCGATGTGCTCATGGCCGACGGCTCCACGAAGAACATCGAGGACGTCGAAGTCGGCGACGAAGTTCTTGCGACCGACCCGGATACGGGCGAAACAGCACCGCGGGAAGTGACGCGCCTCATCGTCACGGAGGACGACAAGCACTTCAACGAGCTGTCGATCGCCACGGACGAGGGCATCGAAAAGATCACGGCGACCCACGAGCACCCGTTCTGGTCGCCCTCACAGAAGCACTGGGTCGACGCCCAGGACCTCAAGCCCGGCATGACCCTCCTCACCGATGACCGCGACACCGTCATCGTCACCCACAACCGCTCGTACACGCAGCACGCCACCACGTACAACCTCACGGTGGATGACCTGCACACGTACTATGTGCTGGCGGGCGAGACGCCGGTTCTGGTTCATAACTCCGGTCCGGGGTGCGGATCCGTGTGGCTCGATTCGAACAGGGTGCCTCATCATTTCAAACATGCTGCCGACTTCGGGATCACTGCGAAGGAGAGCAAGGCGAGCAAGCAGGCATTCGTGAACGCCTTGGAAGGCTTCGTTAAGGATCCAGGGAACGTTCAGATCGCGGGAACGTATCGCGGGACCCCTGCCCGGCACTATGTGGATCTCAACACCGGTCGTCACGTCTCGGTGGACATTGATTCGGGTGAGATGCTGGGAGCCTGGAAATCGGATGTGAATTCAGACCAGTTCTGGTACCTGACCATGCAAGGGAAGCTGTAAATGGCGACGTTGGAACCCTTCTTGGTGCTTGCGGAGGCTGTTTCCGAAGGGCGAATCTCTCCCTCAGAGTTCTCCGTTGTCTGCCTTCCCCTGTACAAGGGGTATGGCGGCCCGTATCCGACAGCCGAGCAGTATGAGGCGGCAACAGATCTCTTCTATGTCGCGCACGACTACGACTCAGCTGGTATCGGTATGCCTGACCTGCTGAACGATGACCAGGTTCGACTGAAGGCGGCTGATATCGCGCGGCGAATGCGGATGCTCCTGCAGTAGCCAGATTCGAACAAGTCGCGTTGGCAGAGGAATGGGTGGGTCCCCCGGCTCGGAGGCTGGGGGACCCACCCATGGTCGTTTGACGGCAACGCTGACGGCAACGTCAGCGGACGATACCTGCCGAGGGCGGCGGCTCTTCGGAGTTCTCGCCCTCGGCCAACATGCTGCCCAGAGTGTCGATGGCTTGGCGTTGGAGGCGGAGTCGAACGTGGGCGTAGACGCCGGCGGTGACGCCGATGTGGGCGTGGCCGAGGAGTTCCTTGATCACGACGAGTTCGATGCCCTGCTCCAGGAGCAGCGTGGCGGTCGAGTGGCGGAGGTCGTGGAAGCGGGAGGAACGGGGATTCCCGGCCGCGTTCGTCGCGGCCTTCCCGGACAGCACCCGAGAACACGCGCGGCTACGGGAACAGGCCGAGCGGGACTTCATGACCCTGGTCCGCAGGGCTCGGGCGGCTGGCGCGCTGCGGGCCGACTTCCATCCCTCCGACTTTGCCGTAGCCCTGTTGTCCCGCTGCGGTCTGGTCACCGCACTGCCAGGTGACCGTGCGGCGTCCCGGCGCCTGGTGGCGTACCTGCTCCAGTCGTTCCGCGCCGAGGCGGCCCACGGAGCGCTGCCAGCGCCGAGCGCACTGCGCTGCGCAGTCTTCCGCTCGCGGCCGACGGCTCCCAGGGACAGCGGCCCTAAAAGCCTGATACGAAGCGGTGCCTGCCCGCGTGGCCCGCCCTTCGGGCGAGCGCAGTCGCATGCAGTACGGGCAGCCCGGCCGCCAGAAGACGACGGGTCGGCCGTCGACCGCGCTGCGGCGTTGTGTCTCTTGCGCGGCGATGGACTTCGGGAAGATCAGGGGCGAGTTCACGCCTGCGAGCGCCAGGAGCGCCGGCAGGAGCGCCGCTGCGGTGCCGGGGTTCCCGTTGGCCATCTGCGCAGTCAGGCGCGCATCATGGTGACGCGGTCTATCCATGAGTCGAACTGCTTCCCGTCGCCCAAGGACGCCCTACGCCGCCGCCAGCTCGCACCACACGTACTTGCCCCGTTCGCCGAACCTGGCCGACGGCATCCATCCCCAGTATTTCGTGCAGGCCACGACGAGACCCAGCCCGCGTCCGTCCTCCCGCTCGCCCACCCGCTCCAGCGGCTGTGGCGGTTGCGGCGGTTCGGGATCGGCGTCCCATGCCCCGATCCACACCACCCCCTCCGCCGACCGCCGCACCCGGAGCGCGGCGGGCCCCTTCGTGTGCCGTACGGCGTTGGAGACGAGCTCGGTCGCGAGCAACTCCGCCGTGTCCACCAGCCCGATGAGACCGTGCATGGTGAGGATCAGCCGCAGGGTGCGACGGCAGATGGTCACGGCTCTGAGGTCGTTGGGGATCTGGAGGGTGTAGTCCCAGGTTTCGGGCATGGATCGTCAACTCCGTTGGCTGCGAGCGGATTTGAGGCACGGTGGCATTGCCGGCGCCGTCGTGGCAGGACGGTGCGGTGCGCTTCCGTAGAGTGTTCGTCGCGTCACTGACGGTATGGGTAACCTGTAACCCGAATCAAGCCGGTCGCGGGATCCGGCCCCGAAAGAGGAGAGCGGCGCATGGTCCAGAGGCGCGAACCGACAGCCCGCCAGGTACGCCTGGGCGTCGAACTGCGCAGGCTCCGCGAGGCCGCCGGCCTGACGGCCGTCCAGTCGGCGGCCCTCCTGGGGGCGAACCGGGTGCAGATCAGCCACATCGAGCTGGGGCTCATCGGGGTGAGCGAGGAGCGACTGCGCCGACTGGCGTCCCATTACGCCTGTACGGACGCGGAGTTCATTGACGCGTTGGTCGCGATGGCCACGGACCGGACACGGGGTTGGTGGGAGGAGTACCGGGGGCTGCTGCCCACGCCGTTCCTGGATCTCGCCGAGTTGGAACACCATGCCGAGTTCCTGCGGGAGGTGGCGATCCTGTATGTCCCGGGCATGCTCCAGACGGAGAGCTACGCCCGTGCGGTGTTCTCCGCCAGGGTGCCCGAACTCACGCATGAGGAGCTTGAGTTGCGCGTCCGCCACCGCATGGGGCGCCAGCGGATCGTGATCCCGTACGAGTTGGTGATCCACGAGGCGGCCTTGCGCATCAGGGTCGGCGATCGCGCCGCCTCCCGCGCTCAGCTCGCCAAGCTTCTCGATCACTCCGAAGCGGACCATATCGCTGTGCGCGTCATCCCCTTCGACCTGGATGGCTTCGCCCGAGCCGCCAGCACCATGACGTACGCGGGTGGCGCTGTGCCCAGACTCGGCACGGTGGTGCGAGACGTGCCCACCGGTTCGGCATTCATCGACTCCGAAGCACAGCTCAACGCTTTTCGAACGCGCTTCCGTAAAGTGGAAGCCGTATCGCTCGACCCCCAACGGTCGCGCGACTTCATCAACCGGCTGGCCAAGGAGCTGTGAGGCGCCTCATGTACCACTGGCGGAAGTCGTCCTACTCGGGCCCGGATGACGGCAACGCCTGCGTGGAAATAGCCACCACCCCCACCCACATAGCCGTCCGCGACTCCAAAACCCCGACCCGCGCCACCCTCACCTTCCCTGTGACCTCCTTCGCCCCCTTCCTCGAAGCCCTCAAGAAGCCCGCCGGGAAGTGAACAGCCCTGGGGCGGCGGCCGAGGCTGATCCGGCCTCGTCCGAGTGAATGCCCCTGGTTCCGACGCTGTCCGGCCACTCGCTCATGTTTAGTAAATGCTAAACTCGCGAAAGGGTCGAAGAAGGTGGAAGAGCAGTGGGACGTCTACCTGACGCACGAGGTGGATCAGTGGCTGCACGATCTTGAGAAGTCCGACGCCGACTCGTACGTGCTCGTGAACCAGGCGATCTGGATTCTCGCCTGCCATGGACCGTCCGAGGGGCGTCCCTTGGTCGACCGGATCAAGGGATCGGCGCTGCACAACCTCAAGGAACTGCGTCCTGGCTCCTCCGGCCGGAGCGAAGTGCGTGTCCTGTTCATGTTCGACCCGTGGCGCTCCGCGATCCTGTTGGTGGCCGGAGACAAAGCCGGAAGCTGGAAGGTCTGGTACGACGAGGCCATGCCGCTGGCCGAGCGTCGGTATGCGGAGTACGTCGCTGATCGGAAGAAGGAGTCGGGGAAGTGAGCGGACACGTCACATGGTCGGCGAGCGGACATCGGGAGCGGGCGGAGGAGCTGGCCGGCGGCCGGGACGCGTTCATCGAAGGCACTCGAAGCATGCTCGCCGAGGCCCGTGCCTGGCGGTTGGCCGACATGCGCCAGGAACGCGGGATCACCCAGGCCCAGGTCGCCGAGCGCATGGGAGTGAGCAAGGGACGGATCTCCCAGATCGAGAGCGGCCAGGTTTCCGGAACGGATGTCGTGGCGAGGTACGTCGAGGCTCTGGGTGGAAATCTCGTCATGGTGGCGGTCTTCGGCGACGGGGAACTGCGCAAAGTCGGGTAGCGCCGCCGGTTCGGGCCCGGTGGCACAGAAGCGTCGGCCCCCTCGGCCCACCCGTCCGTCAGACCCTGACGGTACCGTCGGATCATGTCCAAGCAGGCGGGGAACACCGAGCCCACAGAGCGGCGACTGGCCGTACTCGAAGGCGTCCTGGAACGCATCACGTACGCCAACGAGGACAACGGCTACACGGTCGCGCGCGTGGACACCGGCCGGGGCGGCGGCGACCTGCTCACGGTCGTCGGCGCGCTGCTCGGCGCCCAGGTCGGAGAATCCCTGCGCATGGAGGGCCGTTGGGGCTCCCACCCGCAGTACGGCAAGCAGTTCACGGTGGAGAACTACACGACCGTCCTCCCGGCCACCGTCCAGGGCATCCGCCGCTACCTCGGCTCCGGCCTGGTCAAGGGCATCGGCCCGATCTTCGCCGACCGCATCACCCAGCACTTCGGCCTGGACACCCTCCAGATCATCGAGGAGGAGCCCAAGCGCCTCATCGAGGTCCCCGGCCTCGGCCCCAAGCGCACCAAGAAGATCGCCGACGCCTGGGAGGAACAGAAGGCGATCAAGGAGGTCATGCTCTTCCTCCAGACGGTCGAGGTGTCCACGTCCATCGCGGTCCGCATCTACAAGAAGTACGGCGACGCCTCGATCGGGGTCGTGAAGAACCAGCCGTACCGGCTCGCCGCCGACGTCTGGGGCATCGGCTTCCTCACCGCCGACAAGATCGCCCAGTCCGTCGGCATCCCCCACGACAGCCCGGAGCGCGTCAAGGCGGGCCTTCAGTACGCCCTTTCGCAGGCCACCGACCAGGGCAACTGCTACCTCCCGGAGGAGCGCCTGATCGCCGACGCGGTCAAGCTCCTCCAGGTCGACACGGGCCTGGTCATCGAGTGCCTGGCCGAACTCGCCCTGCCGGACGAGGACTCGGGCGATCCCGGTGTCGTACGGGAGAAGGTCCCCGGCCAGAACGGCGAGCACGACGACCCGGTCACCGCGATCTACCTGGTCCCCTTCCACCGCGCCGAACTCTCCCTCTCCGCCCAGCTGTTGCGCCTCCTGCGCACCGACGGCGACCGTATGCCCGGCTTCCACGACGTCGCCTGGGACAAGGCGCTGGCGTGGCTGCGGGGGCGCACGGGCGCGGAGTTGGCCCCGGAGCAGGAGGCGGCCGTACGCCTCGCGCTGACCGAGAAGGTGGCCGTGCTGACCGGCGGCCCGGGATGCGGCAAGTCCTTCACGGTCCGCTCGATCGTGGAGCTGGCCCGCGCCAAGAAGGCGAAGGTCGTGCTCGCCGCCCCCACCGGCCGGGCCGCCAAGCGCCTCGCCGAGCTGACCGGCGCCGAGGCCTCCACCGTCCACCGCCTCCTGGAGCTGAAGCCGGGCGGCGACGCGGCCTACGACAAGGACCGCCCGCTGGACGCCGATCTGGTGGTCGTCGACGAGGCCTCCATGCTGGACCTCCTCCTCGCCAACAAGCTGGTGAAGGCGGTGCCCCCGGGGGCCCACCTCCTCTTCGTCGGCGACGTCGACCAGCTCCCGAGCGTCGGCGCCGGCGAGGTGCTCCGCGATCTGCTGGCCGACGGCAGCCCCATCCCCGCCGTCCGCCTCACCAAGGTGTTCCGCCAGGCCCAGCAGTCCGGTGTGGTGTCCAACGCGCACCGGATCAACTCCGGGCAGCACCCGGTCACCGACGGCATGAAGGACTTCTTCCTCTTCGTCGAGGACGACACCGAGGAGGCCGGGCGGCTCACGGTCGACGTGGCGGCCCGTCGCATTCCGGCCAAGTTCGGGCTCGACCCGCGCCGGGACGTCCAGGTGCTGGCGCCCATGCACCGGGGCCCGGCCGGCGCGGGCACCCTCAACGGGCTGCTCCAGCAGGCCATCACCCCCGCCCGCCCCGACCTGGCCGAGAAGCGGTTCGGCGGCCGGGTCTTCCGCGTCGGCGACAAGGTCACCCAGATCCGCAACAATTACGAGAAGGGCGAGAACGGCGTCTTCAACGGCACCGTCGGCGTGGTCACCGCCCTCGACCCGGTCGACCAGCGGCTGACGGTCCTCACCGACGAGGACGAGGAGGTGCCGTACGAGTTCGACGAACTGGACGAGCTGGCGCACGCCTACGCGGTGACGATCCACCGGTCCCAGGGCAGCGAGTACCCGGCCGTGGTGATCCCGGTCACCACCGGAGCCTGGATGATGCTCCAGCGCAATCTCCTCTACACGGCGGTGACCAGGGCGAAGAAACTGGTGGTCCTGGTCGGCTCCCGCAAGGCGATCGGCCAGGCGGTCCGCACGGTCTCCGCCGGCCGCCGGTGCACGGCTCTCGACTTCCGGCTCGCACCACGGGTTTTGTAGTCCCGGGCCCACTTCGGGGAAACCTCTCGCGCCGCTCCGGCGGCCCGTGAGTGAAAATTTGATCGATCAAACGAGTCGTAAAGGTCACACAGCCCTTCCAGATGTCGGACGGAGGGGGCAGGATGAGCAAGTTGGCGGCACTGAGTGCCGCCGATGGGCCCGATGGTCGACCCCGAGTGCACTCTCCAGAGCCAATTGGGGGATGGTAGAGACAGTCAGGGCACCTCGAAGAAGAGGCACTACGTCGGTGAGGGATGACGTGAGCGACAACTCTGTAGTACTGCGGTACGGCGACGGCGAGTACACCTACCCGGTGATCGACAGCACCGTCGGCGACACGGGCTTCGACATCGGGAAGCTCCGGGCCCAGACCGGTCTGGTCACCCTGGACAGCGGCTACGGCAACACCGCTGCCTATAAATCCGCCATCACCTATCTCGACGGTGAGCAGGGCATCCTTCGGTACCGCGGCTACCCGATCGAGCAGCTGGCCGAGCGCTCCACCTTCCTGGAGGTGGCGTACCTGCTGATCAACGGCGAGCTTCCGACCGTCGACGAGCTCTCCACGTTCCAGAACGAGATCACGCAGCACACCCTGCTGCACGAGGACGTCAAGAACTTCTACCGGGGCTTCCCCCGGGACGCCCACCCGATGGCGATGCTCTCGTCCGTGGTCAGCGCCCTGTCGACGTTCTACCAGGACAGCCACAACCCGTTCGACGAGCGGCAGCGCAACCTCTCCACGATCCGCCTGCTCGCCAAGCTGCCGACCATCGCGGCGTACGCGTACAAGAAGTCGATCGGTCACCCGTTCGTCTACCCGCGCAACGACCTCGGTTACGTCGAGAACTTCCTGCGCATGACCTTCTCGGTCCCGGCCCAGGAGTACGACCTCGACCCGGTCGTCGTCTCAGCGCTCGACAAGCTCCTCATCCTGCACGCCGACCACGAGCAGAACTGTTCGACGTCGACGGTCCGCCTCGTCGGCTCGTCCCAGGCGAACATGTTCGCGTCGATCTCGGCCGGTATCTCCGCGCTCTGGGGCCCGCTGCACGGCGGCGCCAACCAGTCCGTGCTGGAGATGCTGGAGGGCATCCAGGCGAACGGCGGCGATGTCGACTCCTTCATCCGCAAGGTGAAGAACAAGGAGGACGGCGTCCGCCTGATGGGCTTCGGCCACCGGGTCTACAAGTCCTTCGACCCGCGCGCCAAGATCATCAAGGCCGCCGCGCACGACGTCCTCTCGGCCCTCGGCAAGTCCGACGAGCTGCTGGACATCGCGCTGAAGCTGGAGGAGCACGCGCTCTCCGACGACTACTTCGTCTCGCGCAACCTCTACCCGAACGTGGACTTCTACACGGGCCTGATCTACCGCGCCATGGGCTTCCCGACCGAGATGTTCACGGTCCTCTTCGCCCTCGGCCGCCTGCCGGGCTGGATCGCCCAGTGGCACGAGATGATCAAGGAGCCGGGCTCCCGCATCGGCCGCCCCCGCCAGATCTACACGGGCGTGGTCGAGCGCGACTTCGTCCCGGTCGAGGCGCGATAGCTTCGCCGGAGGCCGGTTGTCCGTCCGCGGGCGTGTGGGGGCTGGTCGCGCAGTTCCCCGCGCCCCTTTCGGGCCTTCGGCCCTCGATCAGGGCCGCCACCCCTTCGGGGTCGCGGCCCTCTCGCGCGCCTGCGCGCGCAGAAACGCGCGCCTGCGCGCGCATAGAAGAAAAGGCGCCCTGCGCCGCTGGTCCCCCCACGGGCCGGCGAGCAGGGCGCCTTCCCATGTCCCGGTGCGGATTCCCCCCACGGGATCCGGCCGGGCGTCTGGTGGGCACAGCGCCTGAATTCGCTGAGCTTGACGAGCGGAGCTCGTCGTCCTACCTCTATGTGTCTGTTGTGCTGCGGTGTGCGGTCTGCCGGGACGCGTACGTACGGGAGGGCCGCTCAAAGCTCCCCGGTGCACGTGCCCCGGCAACGCAATTCCGGGAACGTCCCCCAAGACATCCCCAGATGCCAGTCACGCCCCCCAAGACGCTTCTGACATCGCCAACTTAGACTCACGAACCCCTTCGGTGGTTACGTTCACATCACTGTGATCTGCGTCTCTTGTGAAATGTCCTGAAGATGCACAAGAGACCTGATTCGGTGATCGAGGTCCCAGCGTAAGGATGATGCGCGAGCCTTGTGAAGAGCTTATGTGAGGCTGCTTCCGGACTCTAGAGGGACTTTTGCCCGGCGGTCACGAAAATGTCCTGAGTCGCAAGCTGTTCGTTACCACGAATACGGACGAAAAGGCCATAGTCGCCCCAGCGATCATCGGGTTGAGCAATCCGGCGGCGGCCAGTGGCAGCGCGGCCACGTTGTATCCGAAGGCCCAGGCCAGATTGCCCTTGATCGTGGACAGGGTCCGCCGCGACAGCCGGATGGCGTCGGCGGCCACCCGCAGGTCCCCGCGCACCAGGGTCAGATCGCCCGCCTCGATCGCCGCGTCCGTCCCCGTGCCCAGGGCGAGCCCCAGGTCGGCCACGGCCAGCGCGGCGGCGTCGTTGACCCCGTCGCCGACCATCGCGACCGTACGGCCCTCGCCCTGGAGCCGGCGTACGACATCGACCTTGTCCTCGGGCAGGACCTCGGCGATCACGTGCTCGGGGGAGATGCCGACCGCCGCGGCCACGGACCGGGCCACCCGCTCGTTGTCCCCGGTCAGCAGCATCGGGGTGAGCCCGAGCGCCCGAAGTCGCCGTACCGCCTCGGCGCTGCTCTCCTTGATCGTGTCGGCGACGGTGACGACACCGAGTGCCACGCCGTCGCGGAGGACGGCGACCGCCGTGTGTCCCTCGTCCTCGGCGGCCTCCTTGGCGCTCCGCAGGGCCTCGGGGAGGGGTTCGTCGAGGAACCGGCCCACCCGGACGTCGTAGCCCTCCACGAGGCCGCGTACGCCCTTCCCGGGCACGTTCTCGAAGCGCTCGACGGGCGGCAGCGCGCCCACGCGCTCCTCGGCGCCCGCGGCGATGGCCCGGCCCACCGGATGTTCGGAGGCGTGTTCGATGGCGCCGGCGAGGCGCAGGACGTCCGCTTCACCGATGCCACCGATGCCACTGGCGTCACCGATGCCACTGGTGTCGCCGGTGCCGCTGGTGTCACCGGTGACCGTGTGGGCGCCCCCGACGACGTACACCCGCTTCAGCGTCATCCGGCCGGTGGTGACCGTGCCGGTCTTGTCC
The DNA here is from genome assembly GCF_033794485.1 of Streptomyces sp. MB09-02B. Classification (NCBI taxonomy): domain Bacteria; kingdom Bacillati; phylum Actinomycetota; class Actinomycetes; order Kitasatosporales; family Streptomycetaceae; genus Streptomyces; species Streptomyces sp. MB09-02B. The sequence goes on along the minus strand of NZ_JARGEE010000053.1, from coordinate 1,844 downwards.
AGGACGACGGTGTCGACGCGGCGGGTGGACTCCAGGACCTCGGGTCCCTTGATGAGGATGCCGAGCTGGGCGCCGCGACCCGTGCCGACCATCAGCGCGGTCGGCGTGGCGAGGCCGAGCGCGCACGGGCAGGCGATGATCAGCACCGCGACGGCCGCTGTGAACGCGGCGGCGGTGTCGTCCGTGACGCCGAGCCAGGCGCCGAAGGTGGCGACCGCGATCAGGATGACGACCGGCACGAACACCGCCGAGATCCGGTCGGCGAGCCGCTGCACCTCCGCCTTGCCGTTCTGCGCGTCCTCCACCAGCCGCGCCATCCGCGCCAGCTGGGTGTCCGCGCCGATCCGGGTCGCCTCGACGACCAGCCGGCCGCCGGCGTTCACGGTCGCGCCCGTGACGGCGTCCCCGACGGTCACGTCCACCGGCACCGACTCACCGGTCAGCATCGACGCGTCGACGGCCGAGACGCCCTCCACGACGGTGCCGTCGGTGGCGAACTTCTCCCCGGGGCGTACGACGAAACGGTCGCCCACGGCCAGCCGCCCGACGGGGATCCGCACCTCCCGCCCCTGCCGGAGCACCGAGACGTCCTTGGCGCCCAGCCTCAGCAGAGCCTTGAGCGCGGCGCCCGCGCGACGCTTGGACAGGGCCTCCAGATAGCGGCCCAGCAGGATGAACGCGACGATTCCGGCGGCCACTTCGAGATAGATCGTCGACGAGCCCGCCGTAGGGGAGACGGTGAACTCGAAACCGTGCCGCATGCCCGGCATGCCCGCGTGTCCCAGGAAGAGGGCCCACAGGGACCAGCCGAAGGCGGCGAGCGTGCCGACGGAGACGAGGGTGTCCATCGTGGCCGCGCCGTGCCGGAGGTTGGTGAACGCGGCCCGGTGGAAGGGCAGCCCGCCCCAGACGACGACCGGCGCGGCCAGCGTCAGCGAGAGCCACTGCCAGTTGTCGAACTGCAGGGCGGGGATCATGGACATGAGGACGACGGGCGCCGCGAGCAGCGCCGAGACGGTGAGCCGTTGCCGCAGTGCGGCGAGTTCGGGGTCCGCCGCCTCCGTGCGGAGGGACTCCTCGCCCCCGGTCTCCGCAGGGGCCGGGGGCGGTGGCTCCTCGGCCGTGTACCCCGTCTTCACCACGGTGGCGATGAGGTCGGCGACCTCCAGCCCCGAGGGGTAGGTGACCTTCGCCTTCTCCGTCGCGTAGTTCACCGAGGCGGTGACCCCGTCCAGGCGGTTGAGCTTCTTCTCGACGCGGGCCGCGCAGGAGGCGCAGGTCATCCCGCCGATGGTCAGCTCGACCTCGTGGGTCAGCTCGTCCTCCTGGACGGGGTCTCCTGTGGCGGCTGCCGCGGTGGTACTCGTCATGTCCGTGCCGTACGTCCGTGGCGGTGCCCGGTCTCAGGCCTTGCCGACCAGCTCGAAGCCGGCCTCGTCGACGGCGGCGCGGACGGCCTCCTCGTCGAGCGGGGCGGCCGAGACCACGGTGACCTCGCCGGTGGAGGCGACGGCCTTCACGGAGGACACGCCGTCGAGCTGGGTGATCTCGCCCGAAACAGCGCCCTCGCAGTGCCCGCAGCTCATGCCGCTCACCTTGTAGACGGCGGTGACGGAGCCCTGGGTGTCGGTCTCGGTGGTCATGTCGTTGCTCCTCATCGGGGCGTGTGGGGGACTGTGTCGGGGTCGGGTAACCCTTCAGGGTATTCACCTTATACCCCCTAGGGGTATGAATCCAAGAGGGGTCCGCGCGGGGGGTTGGGGCGCTTGCCTCTAATACACCTCACGGACCCCCGGGCCAGGGCGAAAACCTGGACGCCCGTGTGTGGTTGAAAAAAAAAATAA